>JAFAVZ010000593.1 GCA_019242175.1 Acidobacteriota bacterium | reverse complement strand
GATGCGGTAACAGCCTTCGCAGTGCACCATCTCGCCGCGCTTCAGGCGCTGCATGAGGGCGGGGCGGATGCGCGTGCGGCAAGCGCTGCACGAGTCGTTCATGACTTTCGCCACGGCGATCTTTCCGCGCTGCGTGTAGATCTTCTGGAACTCGCGGCGCAGCGGCTCGGGAATCGTCGCCTCGATCTCCGCCGCCCGCTTCCGAAGCCCCTCGGCCTCGGTGCGAAGGTCGCCGAGGGAGTGCTGCCACGATTCGTGCTCGGCGTCGTAACGGAGCTGGAGATCGTCGTGACCGCCCTTCCGTTCGTCGAGCTGCTTCTGCACGCCGTCGATCTCGGTCATCTGCTTGAGCGCCGAGTCTTCGAGCTCCTTGACGTGCTTGCGCGTGGCGTCGATCTCCTTCCACGCCGCGGCGTACTGCTGCTGATTCTTTACCTGCATCAGCTGGCCCTGATACTTCTTGAGCAGCTCCTGCTGGTCCATCAGCTCGCCCTCGACGCGGCGGCGCTCCTTGCCCATGGTGTCGAGGGAGGAGTTGAGCTTCGTCATCTCCTCGTTCGCCGATTGCCACTCGCGATCGACGGCGGCGAAGGACTCCGGCTTCACCTCCATCAGCTTCTCGCGGTCGGCGAGCTGGGTGAGGACTACCTGCAGCTCCCACAATTTCTCAATGTCGCTCAACGGCACCTCCAAAGCCGGCACGGCCGGCGGCGTTAGTCGGCCAAGCCTTCGCCTGGGTTGTGCCCTGCGCCGACCGTCTCGATGTTCTCTGAAAATGAAAAAGGCGTTCCTCGGTCGGAACGCCTGTAGCGGATGCGAATGGCTCTACGGCTCGGATTCGTCGGATGTGCATCGCCTCTCTTGGTGGGTCCACCAGGATTCGAACCTGGGACCTGCCGGTTATGAGCCGGTAGCTCTAACCGCTGAGCTATGGACCCCGGACCGGTGATTCTATATCAGCGCGTCAGCGGGCTTCCACCCTGTCTCCGACCTCCATCGTCCGGCGCATGTTGACGACTTTCGCCGTCGCGGTGTGGCTTTCGGTGGTGAGAATGCCGATCTCGCCCAGAACCTGCCGCGGCTGCCCCGCCTGCGGGCTCTCGCGGTAGACGGTGAGGAAGTCGCCCGGCTGGATCTGGTCGTCGCGCCCGAGGTTGATCTGGACGAGGGCGCCGTTGCCGAGGCTGTAGTCCCAGCCGTCGGATTGGACGATGAAGCCGGCGCTCTTTCCGGTCGGCGCGTCGCAGAAACCGGCGACTTCCGGGATGCGGGCGATGGGGATCGGCAACTGCGGCAGCGGCTTGAGGCGCGCGCCGCTGTGAATCTCTTTGCAGGACTGGGAGACGATGGCCCGCGCGCGGGTGTCGTCGGCGCATAGGATGCGCACCTGGCCGCGGTAGTCCCAGTGGCGTCCGAGAACCTCGCCCGTGCGCGGATGCTTCACCATCTCACCCGGCTCGACGACGATGTACGTTTCACCGGCGACGACGCCGGTCGACGTGCCGCCCGCGATGTAGAGGAGCTCTCCCTGCGAGACGCCGCTCGACTGGCTCATGATGCCGGCCTGGTGGAGGACTTCGACGTCTTCGAAGGAGGAGATGTAGTTCGGCATCGGCTCGTTGGGATCGCCGATGTAGCCGTAGCAGTAGATGTCGGCGTCCGTGCCGATGGGAACCGGCGCGGACATGAGCGCGGCGGGAACGATGGTGCCGAGCGCTTCGCCCGTACCGAGGTCCGTCTGCTGGGCCGTGGCCGGCGTGGTGTCGCCACCCATGGCGGTCGAGGTCGAGCTGCTGCCGGCTGCGGTGCCCGTGCTCCCGGAACCGCTCGCCGTCGCCGTGGAGGTGGTGGCGGCGGTGGTCGTCGCACCGGCGGCGGCGTTGGAGACTTCGCCTTCGATGAGAAGGTTGTCGCCCGGATAGATCCAGTGCGCGTCGGTGATCCAGGTGTTGGATTCCCACAGCTGCGGCCAGAGGTAGGCGTTGCCGTAGAAGTTCTTGGCGAGGGTCCACAAGGTGTCGCCCTGTTTGATGACGTAGAGGCGCGCCTCGGGCGAAAAGGCAGACGGATCCGGAGGGTTGTACGCCGTCCAGTGGTCGCCTACGCGATGGAACTCGCGCGGCGGATGCGACGACTGTCTCGGCTTGGCCGCCATCGCCGGAAACGCCATCGCGAGCAGGAGAACGGGAACCACCCGACGCACACTGACCATCATCCCCTCCCAGATTGTCCGCCAACGTTAGCGCAAATTGCAGGGAAGAGGCAAGTTAAGACCGGTGGAGGCGACTCTCCATGACGTAGAAACCCGACGGCATCCGACCGCGCCCTCTGGAGCAGCCCCTCTGGCGTTCTCGTTGTGTCACTCGTAGCAGCAGGTTGTGAATCCGAATCTGCTATCGTTTTCGAAGGAGGGATGTCAGCCACGTCGACGGATCTGTATGGCGGATTGGATCCGCGCGAATTGCCGGTCTATGGCACTCGCGACGCCGCGGCCTGCCTGAACATCCCCGAAAGCACGCTTTTCCGCTGGGCTGCCGGCGATCAGGCGATCGGACCGGTGCTCACGGTCACCACCGGCCAGCATCAACTCTCCTTCTTCAACCTGCTCGAGGCGTTCGTGCTCGATGAGCTTCGCCGACGCTCGCGGTTCTCACTTCAGGAGTTGCGACATCTCATCGACGAGTTGCGCGCCGAATATCCGGAGCTTCGTTATCCGCTCGCTCAGGTCGATGTTTCGGTCGCGAAACCGCTGTCTAGGGTGAGCGAAGCCGTGAGCGAGTCCGGCGTACGTTACGAGAAGCGCCCGCGCCGCAAATCCCGCGCGCAGCTGTACACGCAGGTCGACGGGAAGCCGCTCGTCAACGTCTCCGGCCGCGGTCGCAATCTGGTTCTCACCAACGTGCTGCGGGATTTTCTCAAGCGTGTCGATAAGAGCCCGGTCGACGGAATCGTCCGGCTCTATCCATTCATCACTCGGGATCGTGATCCCGACGGGCCACGGGCAGTCGCGGTCGATCCGACGGTGGCCTTCGGCAAGCCGGTGATCACGGGAACCGGAATCCCCACCGCCTCGGTCTATCAGCTCTTCAACGCCGGGGACGGGATTTCGGAGATCGCAGAGGAGTTCAGCCGCGAGCCCAGCGAAATCGAAGCCGCCGTTCGATACGAGTCCGTTCGGGCCAAACGAGCCGCCTGACCCGTTCGCGTACACGTACTTTCTGGACGAATCGATCTCCGGCAAGACGCTCGTATCGAGGATGCGAGCGGCCGGGTACGCTGTAAGAATCCTCGCCGACGAGCTCGGATCCGGAACGCCTGATCCTGAGTGGCTTCCCGTCGCAATCGAAAGGCAGTGGGTTCTGATCACGAAGGACGACCGCTGGCGCTATCGATCGGAGGAGAAGCAGATCCTGATTCGCGCAAACGCCCGCTCGTTCATCTTCGTCAGCAAGTCTGCCAAACGGGATGAGATCGCCGACGCGATCATGACGGCGCTCCCAAAGATGGCTGCCCTACTCGCCACACAACCGGCGCCGTTCATCGCACGGATTCTGCTCGCCGGCTCCGTCGAAGTGATCTATCCCGCCGCTAAGACCGGTGAGCGAGGCGGATGACGAAGTCCGTCCCGGGCGACGCGGCCTTCAGCAGCTCGTCGAGTTTCTCGACGGTGGGGACTGCCTCGCCACGCTCGTAGCGAGCGTAAGCATTTCGGGACGAAGCGCGAAGACGGGAGGCCAGCTCGCTCAGCGACGCGCCGCTCGCCTGCCGTCTCCGGCGCAAGAGCAGAGCTGTCATCGCCGCCGGATCGCTCCCGGAGATTTCGAACTCATCCCGGCCCCGAGGATGAACTTCCGCGCGGAAGCCTTCCAAATCGACCAGACTCTCGAGCCAGTCGCCGATCATCAGCAAGGCTTCTTTGCGCGTCCGACCCTGCGTCATCCCGTCGAGAAGGGGAATCTCCGCCAGCCAGAAACGGCCGTCGCGAAACACTCGGCCTTCGAATCTCATGATCGGTCTCCACAACAGCGGCGGAGGATTGCCTGGGCGAGCCGTTCGTTGACCTCGCGATGCCGAGGAACCGCTTCTTCGCTCGTGCCGTCGGTCCAGACGTCGTGCCGACCGCCACTTCGCAGGAAACGCCAGCCCATGCAGCCATTCGGCGTTCCAGGTCACGCCGTTTCACGGAAAGACAGTGTACACCGATCCGTGTACGAACTGCGCCCTACCGCAGTGTCAGAGTCCCGTCCGGCGTGTCCGCCGCCGCCCCGCCCGCGTACTTCTTCAGCTCCGCGTTGCGCTTCTCGTAGTTGCTCATGACTTTCTTCACGTAGGTCTGCGTCTCGCGGAACGGGGGCACGCCGCCGTAGCGTTTCACGTTGCCTTCGCCGGCGTTGTAGGCGGCGATCGTCTGCTTCACGTTGCCGTTGAAGCGGGTCTGGAGGTACTTGATGTACTTCACGCCGGCGTCGATGTTCTGTTCGGGATCGTAGAGGTCGCGGGCGCCCATCCAGCGGCCGGTCCGGGGCATCAGCTGCATCAGCCCGCGCGCGCCGACCTGCGACCGCGCCTTCTCCCGGAACTTCGACTCCTGCTCGATCACGGCGGCCACGAGCGCCGGGTCGACGTCGTACTTCACGGCCTTTTCATGGATGAGGTCGCCGAACGGCATCGCCGTCTCGAAGAACTGACGGCGGATTGCGTGATTGATGCGGGCCATCTCTTCGTGGAACGCATCGCGCTTCACGGCCGAGACCGGCGTGCGCTCGACCGGCATCCAGGCGGAGTCGAACATGGAGCGCTCGCGGGAAACGAGCGAATCGGGGAGAACCTGGGAGAGCTTGAAGATCGAGTTCGCGGCGAAGCCGTCGTTCAGCTTTGCGACGACCTTCTCGTGATCGCCCTTCTGACGCAGGACGTGCACGCCATCGAGGTCCTTCTCGACGAGGAAATGCACCCCGTCGATGGCCTCGGTCACGCCGCCGATCGAGAGCGCCCCGCCGAGGAGAATCGTGGCGAGGCCGCGCCCTCCGAGGAGGCGCAGGAACCTGCTGGACTGCCGCTTCTTTTGAGCCTTGGCCACACGAATCGAGAACGAGTCCATCAGGGTCCGTTTCGTCATCCAGTCTCCTCGAAGGCGGACTGGAAAACGGCGGTCCGGCGAATGTTATTGCCGGTTCAGACCGGCGCTCCCGCAAGCCCCGGAAATTGAGTTATTTAGCGTTGAAAAAAGTTTCAGGACTCGCCGAAAACCTCGGCTGCGAAACGCTCCAGGCGGACGTCCGGCGAGCGCCAGGCGTCGCGCGGAAGACCGGCCTTGAGGCAGGTGTGCTGAAGAAAAGTCTCCCGATCCCAGCCGTACTCGGTCGGCACCTGCGGCAGGAGCAGTCCGGCCTGTCGGCCACGGCTGACAATCAGTCCGTGAAGCCCCACTTCGACATCGTCGGCAGTGGTGACTTCGATCCGACCCATCACCGAGATCTCCAGATGGATGCCCGCAAGCTCTTCGAAACGCAGGGGATGGAAGCGCGGGTCGCGAAACGCGGCGCTGATGGCGCTCTGCGCGACGGCTTCGAAAAGCGGAGCGACGGGATGGATCGAGCCGATGCAGCCTCGCAACGAGCCGGCGGACGTCAGGGTGACGAACGCGCCAGCTGGGCGGCGCAAGATCTCGTCGAGCTCCGCCTCGGAATGCGACGGACGGCGGCCTTCGAAGAAGCCGCCGATGGACTCACGGGCGATCCGCAGGAGGGTCTGGCGATGCGAGGGGAGCAGCATGGCGACGGATGAGCATCAGGTTCCGGATGTAAACGATCAGTCCGGAAAGTTGCGCGATCACGAACACCGGGTCGCGGCGGTGAATTGCGTAAACCGACGTGATCAGTCCGCCCGCCAGCGAGAGGTACCAGAACTCGACCGGAATGTGGCTGGTCTTCTTCTTCTCCGACATCAGCCACTGCACGATGAAGCGCGACGCGAAAAGGCTCTGCCCGGCAAAGCCGACGATCAGCCAGAGATCCCAGTGCCACGACTTCATCTACTCGTCCTCTCGGACTGTGTAGTGCAGCATCCGCTTCCCCATCCAACGCACGGCGAGGCAGTCCATGAGGCCGCGCGCCGCGCGATTCATCACGCCGTACTTCGAGACGCCGTACTTGCGCGCGCGATGGTTCACCGGCATCTCCACGACCTTGAAGCCGGCGTGACGCACGAGCGTCGGCAGGAAGCGATGCATCCCGGTGTAGAGCCGCACCGGCTCGATCGCCTTCCGTTTCGCCAGCTTCAGCGAACAGCCGGTGTCGGTGACGTCGTCGTTCGTGATCCAATTGCGGACGCCGTTGCCGATGCGCGACTGCACCTTGCGCGACCACGTGTCGTTGCGGTTCACGCGCACGCCGATCACCATGTCCGCGCCGGTCTCTTCCAGCTTGCGCATCATCGGCGGAATGTCCGCCGGATCGTTCTGCAGGTCGGCGTCCAGCGAGACGACGTACGTTCCGCGCGCGCCGCGCCACGCCGCATCGAGCGCCGCGGTCTGGCCGCTGTTCTTCTCCAGCGCCAGCACGCGCAGGTTCGGATACTTGGCCTTCGCCGCATGCAGCACTGCGAGACTGCGGTCCGTCGAGCCATCGTCTACTGCGACCATCTCGTAAGTCCAACCCTTGCCGTCGAGCGCCGCGGCGATCTCGTCCAGCAGGAGCGGAACGTTTTCTTCCTCGTTGTAAACGGGAAAGACGACGGAGAGGTCGGGCTGCATCAGCGCGGGAGTTTAACCGAGAAGGCGGCCTCGAAATTGGCGGTCGTTTGGGCCGCGACTTCTTCGACCGGCATGCCCCAGAGCTGGCCGAGGAGCTCTGCGACTTTGATGACGTAAGCCGGCTCGTTGTCGCGTCCGCGGAACGGCACCGGCGCGAGATACGGCGTGTCGGTCTCGATCAGCACGCGGTCGTGCGGAACGGACTTCGCCGCGATGCGCAACGTGTCGGCGCTGCGGAACGTGACGATGCCGGAAAAGGAGATGTAGTAGCCGAGGTCGACGAGCTTCTTCGCCACGTCTTCCGTCTCGGTGAACGAGTGGATGATGCCGCGCCAGCCGACACGACCCAGGATTTCCAGGAGGTCGGAGGTCGACTCGCGGTTGTGGATGATCACCGGCTTGTCGAGCCGCTTCGCGAGATCGATGTGCCGTTCGAGGACGGCTCGCTGCACGTCGCGCGGCGAGTGATCGTAGTGATAGTCGAGCCCGCACTCCCCGATCGCGACCACGCGTTCGTCGGACGCAAGGCTCTCGATTTCCGCGAACGCCGCGTCGTCGCAGTCCTTCGCTTCGTGCGGATGGAAGCCGACGGCGGCCCAGACGTCGCCGTGCTGTTGCGCGATCGAGACCGAAGGCTGGGCGTCGTCGAGCTTCGTCGCCGGGACGACGAACCCGCGCACCCCTTCGGCGCGTGCGCGCTCGAGGTTCGCCGCGGCGTCGGACATGGTGAGATGGCAGTGCGAGTCGGTGAAGATCATCAGAAGCGTTCGCCCGTCGTTAGCAGGTCCCAGATCGGGCCGGTCAGTGCAAACTCCGCGAACAGGGCTTTCGCTTCCTGCATCGTCCACTTTCGCCAGTCGGAGTCGCGGGAGTGCAGATCGCTGTGATCATGCGCGCAGCAAACCGAGAACGGTTTCGCGATAGGTGTCGACGGCGCGCAGGAGCTCCTGCTTCCCGATCTTCTCCTTCGCGCCGTGCGCGTCGAGGATCGAGCCGGGGCCGAAAAGAAGCGGTTTGCCGAGGTTGCCGAGATGCGGAACGTCCGTGTTGAACGCGACGACCGTCGAGGGCGCGCCGTCCGGCGCGTGCATGAACTGCGGCGAATTGCCGCGGCTCAGGGTGATGCGTCCGCCGTGCTTCGCGAGAATCGACGCGAGTTGCGCCTCGACCGGCTCCGTCGGGCCGGCGGTGCGGAAGATCATCTCGCACTCCGCGACCGCGGGAATGATGTTCGGCTTCTCGCCGCCGCGCACGACGCCGACGTTGACCGTGGCTTTGCCGAGGATTTCGTGGGAGCCCCAGTCGGCGTCGTCGATCTCCGCGATCGCTGCGACCATCTTCTTGATCGCCGAGTCGCCGCGCTCCGGATAAGCCGAATGCGCGGCGATGCCGTCGAAACGGACGAAGCACGTCAACGCGCCTTTCGACGCGCGCGCGAACTGCGATTCCGTCGGCTCGCCGACGAGCACGTATTCGCTGCCGAGGTCTTTGAAAGCAACGTTGGCGGTCTTCGCGCCGATCGAATCCGTTTCTTCGCCGACGACGAACAGGAACGCGAAGTCGCGCACGCCTTCTTCGCGCAGCTTCACCCCGGCGGCGATCATCGCGGCGATGATGCCTTTCGTGTCGCACGCGCCGCGGCCGTAGACGTGGTCAGCATCTTCGTACGAAGCGAACCACGGCGGCACCGTGTCGATGTGGGAGTTGATGACGACCCGCGGACGTCCGCCCGCGGCCGCGTAGAGGTTGAATCGCGACTCCGTCACGTCCTGCCGCCGCGTGGCGAAGCCGTGGCGTTGCAGCTCTTCGTCGAGAAAGATGCCGACGTCGCGCTCCTGGTCGGTCGGCGACGGGATGTCGATCAGCTGGCGGGCGAAGGCGAGCGCATCAAAAGGCACGAGGAGATGTTACTAGTTGCTGGTTGCTGGTTGCTGGTTGCTTGCGCCTCTGCGCCTGAACGAACGGAAAGCGCAAGCAACCAGCAACCAGCAACAAGCAACCAGTAACGATCCGGGCCTTCACTTTGCACTAGACGCAAACATGAAGAACCGAATGGTTGCGCCCGCAGTTCTCTCATTGGCTCTCATGATGACCTCCGCGTGTGCAACGCAGCACCAGCAGGCTGCCATCAACGAAACGCGGCAGATGACGTCTGCCGGCGTCGACTCGCTCACCGATGCCGAGGCTGGTGCGATTGCCCACAAGCTGAACGACGGCGAGATCGAGCTCGCCCGCATCGCGGTCTCGAACGCCACGAATCCTGCCGTCCGCGACTTCGCTCAGATGATGATCACCGATCACACGAACGCCAACGCCATGCTGGAGCGCGAAGGCTACGCCGCGGCGCCGAACTCGGCCGTGAACGCGCTCGACGCGGCGACGAATCACATGAAGACGATGCTCAACGGCGCCAACGGTCCGGGGTTCGACCGCGCGTACATCTCCGGTCAGATCGACATGCACACGAACGCGTTGTCGATGGTCTCGAAGAACCTGGCGCCGAGCGCGCAGGACCCGAAGCTGCGCACCATCCTCTCCGACATGCGCCGGACGGTGGAGATGCACCTCCAGCGTGCGAAGGATCTGCAAAACCAGATCGGCCGCTGAGCCCATCGCAGAATCGCAACGGCGCGCGTCGGGTTCTACCGGCGTGCGCCGTTTTCTTCTCCTCGCGATCCTCGCGCTGCCCGCCGCCGCGAGCGTGACCTTCCTCTCGCCGCTCAACGGCGCGCAAGCCCTCGGGCCTTTGCCGTTGGAAGTGACGACGGACGCGGCGAACGTCGATCGCGTGGAGTTCTCCGTCGACGGCGCATTGGTCGGCGTCGCGCGCAAGCCTCCCTTCCGCGTCTTCCACGACTTCGGCACCACGCTCGGCATCCACACCGTCACGGCGAAAGTCCTGGCGAACGGCTATCGCGCCAGCGAGACGGCGAGCGTCGTGACGGCGGCCGCAACGGCGAACGACACGCTCGATGTCGACCTCGTCGAAGTGCCGTTGCGGTTGCGCGCATCGCGCACGGTTCGTGCGGACGATCTGCGCGTGCGCGAGAACGGCATCGAGCAGACGATCCGCGAGCTGCGTTCCGATCGCGGCGCCGCGCGTTTCGTCTTCGTCGTCGATCGCTCGCTCAGCATGGGCGATGGCCGCCTCGAAGCGGCCTTGCGCGCCATCGACGACGAGTCGCGTTTCCTTCGTCCGGACGACACGCGCGCGATCGTCCTCTTCAACCACAACGTCGCCACGGCGCGCGAGATCCGCGGCGGCGAGAAGGTCGCGCAGCTCTTCGGCGGGACCGTGCCGAGCGGCGGCACTTCGTTGCGCGACGCGCTCGCCTCGATTCCCTCCGGGCGACGCACGTACGCGATCGTGATCACCGACGGCGGCGATCGAAACAGCGAGTTGTCCGAGGAGCTGGCTCTTCGACGGATCAGCAGCACGAAGACGGTCGTCGACGCCCTCGTCCTCGGCGGCGCCAGCCGCTTCCTCGAAACCGCGGCGAAGAACACCGGCGGCAGCGTGATGAACGTCGATCGCGACGGCATCGGCAAAGCGCTGCACGCGCTCATCGAAGACCTCAACAGCCGTTACACGCTCGCCTACCAGAGCCACGGCACGCAACGCGGCTGGCGCACGATCGCCATCGCCGCGAACCGCAAAGACGTACGCGTCGGCCCGGCGCGGAAGGGCTACTTTGCGGACTAGCGTCCTCGCGATCGCCATCCTCTGCTGCCTTCCGCTCGCCGCGCAGAACCGGATGGCGACGGACTTCGAGATGCAGCAGATGGAGCGGCAGCTCGCGCAAAAGCGCGACTTCCGTTCCCAGCTCGCCGGCCGCCTCAACCTCGGCGACCTTCGCATCGCGCGCAACGAGCCGGCGCTCGCACGCGCCGAATACGCGAAGGCGCTCGAGCTCGCGCAGAAGGACCGCCTCGACGCGCGCAAGGATTCGAGCTTCACGCGCTATGCGTCGGACACCGCGTACGCCGGATTCGCCGCCGCGAAGCTCGGCGATCGCGCGCAGGCGTTCGCGTTGCTCGAAGAGGCGCTGCGCTACACGAGCGACGATCCGAAGACGTGGAACCTGTACGCCGGCGCGATGGCGCTGCTGCGCGAGTCGCGCAAGGCGGTGAGCGCAGCGCGGAACGCGGTGTACATCGGCGGCGAGCCGCTAGACCTCGCGGTGTATCGCTATACGCTCGCCTCGGCGCTGCTCGACGTCAACGAGCGGTCCGAGGCGGAGACGTTGCTCGCGAAGATCGTGAGCGACCTCCGTTCGCCGGCGTTCGACGACTTGAAGAAGTCGATCGCGAAGAAAGAAGCGTTCGAGATCTACTCGACCGCGAGCGGCGACGAGTCGACCTACCTCTCGCTCCTCAACCGCGCGCAGCTGCGGCTCGGCGCGTTGCACGAAACGCGCGGCGACGTTGCGAAAGCGCGCGCCACATTTCGCACCGTCCTCGACGCGCGCAGCGATGACGCGATGGCCCTCGCGGCGATGGCGAGGCTCTCCGCGGGCGAGGAACGCGAGCGCTATTACGCCGAGGCTTTTGCGGCGAATCCTTTTTCGACGACGCTGATTGCGCAGTATCGAAAAGAAACGCATCCGGCTGATGCGAAGACGCGCGGCGTACAGCTCGCGCTCGATCAGATGGCGCGCGGCGAATACCGCGCGGCGCAGACGACGCTCGACGCCTTGCTTGCGAAGTTCCCGCACAACGACGTCCTGCGCTCGTTGCGCCGCGAAGTCGAAACTGCGCGCAACGACGCCTCGAACGAGCTGCGGCGGGTGATGACGAGCTGGGAGCGCTTGTCGCCGGACGAGCGCGTTGCGCTGGATCAGCGCACCTTCACCGCCGTCGCCGCCTTCCAGGCGACGCATGCGAACGGCCAGACGGTGATCGAGGCGGGAACCGTCGACGGCGTTCCGTTCCGCTTCTCCGAGCCGACGGCGTTCAACGGAACGTTCACCGATCGCGCCCGCCTCGCCTTCCACATCCTCGGCGTCACCCAGCAGAACGGCGCGGACGCATTGCTGCTCGAGCCGCTGAAGCTGGAGGCCTTGCCGTGAAGCGCGCGCTGCTCCTGCTGCTGTTTGCTCTGCCGCTCGCCGCACAACAGGTCGCGAGCACATCGCGCGGCGTGCTCGTCGCGCACGACGGCGTGATCGAAGTCGGCGGCTGGAAGACGGACGGCGTCGCGAACGCGACCGGCGTGGTCGTCGGCGAAGACCGCGCGGCGGTGCTCGACGCGATCGCGAACCGCGTCCGCATTCTCGACCTCGAGAAGCGTGTTGCGGAAACGAAAACGGTCAACGAAACGCCCATCGCGGGCGTATTCATCGGCAGCACGCTTTACATCCTCGAGCGCGATGCTCGAGCCCTCGAAAGGATCGGCGCGGACGGCGCGAGGGCGTCCATCCAAACCGCCGCCGATCCCGCCTTTCTCCGCCAGGCGAACGGCATCCTCTACGTCTACTGTCGCGCGCCGGGCAACGTGCAGGAAATCCCCACCGACACGTTTGCCGTGCGCAGAACATTGCTCACGAAGCCGTTTGCCTCCGACTTCGAGATCGACGGCACGAACGGCTACCTCGTCTATCCGCGCGCCGCGCAGATCCGCAGCTTCACGCTGGCAACGATGGCGGCGATCGAGGATCAGGAGGCGGGCGCCGTTCCGGTCGATCTCGCCCTCGCCGGCTCCACCCTCGCCCTCGCCGACCCTTCGGCCAAGCGGGTCTGGATGATCGAAGGCGAACAATCCTTCACCCAGGCCTTCGCCCGCGGCTTCCTTCGCGGCCTGCTCGGCATCGGGTTGCTCGGCAATCGCGATTCCGCGTTTCCGACCGGCATCGACAAGGTGCTCGTCCGCGGCTCGATGCGCGTCGCGTACGACTCCAGCTCCGGCACGCTCTACCGCTTCACGAAAGCGGACGCGGCCGTAATCGCGACAGGCGTTGCCCCTGGAGCCTTCGCCTTGACGCCCGACGGAATCGCGTTCTGGCGGAACGGTATGTTGGTTGCACAAAAGCTCAACTGATGAGCGACCAAACAACCTGCATCCGCTGCTCGCGCGCCATCGACGCGTGGGCGCGCATCTGTCCCTACTGCAACCAGGACCAGAGCCGCCCCATCGAGGCGGAGACCCTGGTCGGAGCCGGCGCGCCCTACGTGCCGCCGGCGGAAACGAAGCTGCGTAAATACGTGCTGATGGCCGTCGGCGGCGTCGCCATGGTCGTCCTGATGTTTGCCATCGGCTTCACCATCCTCAATCACAAGAACAGCCTGGCGAAGGAGCCGAAACCGACGGAAGATGCGCCGGAAGTGGCCGCGGTTGCGCCGCAGCAGCAGCCGACCACCGGCGTGACGCTCGTCCCGACGAACGAGGCGCCGACTTCGACGGACGGCTTCGAAACGCCGATCACGAGCGCGCCGGCCGCCAACGCGGCGGAAAACGTCCCCACCGAATACCAGCGGACCGACGCTACGGCCGTCGCCTCGGGCGAATACGCGCAGATGGCGGCGCAGGCGAAGGCGGAGAAGCAGCGCCGGATGAATGCGCTCGTCGATCCGCGGTCGCTCACCGGCGCCGCGTACAGCCAGGGCGCGCCGCCGGCGATGCCGAAGCCGATGATGTCCTCCTCTGCCGAGCCGCCGCCGGTGCGACGCGTCCCGTCGACGCGTCCGGTTCCGGAGTACCAGCCCGTGCCGCGCATCCGCGTCTCGGAAAACGTCACGGCGCGGCTCGACCTCACGATCGGCGCCGACGGCCGCGTGAAAGAAGTCAATCTCCGCGACTCGATTCCGGGCGAGAGCGCGAAGCTCATCGCAGCCGTGCAATCGTGGCGCTTCAAGCCGGCGACCGAGAACGGCCAGCCGGTTGCCGCTCCGTTCAGCGTGGATATATCGTTTCATGCAAATGAGTAAGGCCGTCTGCGCGCATTGCCGCCGCAACATCGACGATGCGGCGAAGGTCTGCCCGTACTGCGGCGCGGATCCGGTCACCGGCGAACGCGTCGTCGACACGCAGGCGATGCTTCAGGAAGTCTTTCGCCCGAAGGAGATGTCGAAGGGCGAGACGGTGCTGGAGTACGCGCGGCAACGGCAGGGAATCGTGATCGCCGTCGGCGTCGCGATCGTCTTCCTCGTCTTCGCCGTCGCGCATTCCTACATCAGCGCGCGCAACGCCGCTGCTGATCCCGCCGGCGGCTCCGTTCCTCTGACCGAGGTGACGGACCTCAGCGGGCAGCCGGAGGAGACGCAGGCGCAGGCGATTCCGGACCTGCAGGTGCAGATGGACGGCAACCCGCAGCGCATGCGCCAGTTCGTCGTCGAGCCGGGCGCCGTCGCGCCGCCGCCCGATCCCAACGCCACGCCGGCTCCGGCCACCACCACGACGACTGCGACCGCGCCGACTCAAGCCGCAGCACGATGATCGGCGTTGCAGTCCTGCTCATCGTGCTCGTGCTCGTCGGGTGGGGCGTGTCGTGGATGCTCGCGCAAAAGCCGGCGACCTCCGCCCAGCAGCTGATCCATCGTCATCGCTACGAAGAGGCGGTCGTCGCAGCATCGAGCGACCCGCTCCATCGCGCCGAGGCGCTCAAACTTCTCGGCCGCTTCGAGGATGCAATCGCGTCCTACGAACGCTCCGACGATCCCGCCGCGCGCGAAGGCATCGCCCTCTCCCTCGCCCACCTCGGCCGCGATCTCGATCGGGCCAAGGCGCTGATGGAGCAGACCATTGCCCAGCATCCGCAGATCCTGGAGTTCCAGGCCCTCGGCCTCGCGTACATCCTGCTCAAACGGGGCGAACGCGATGCGGCGCTGCGCCTCTTTCTCGACAACGCGGTGCTCCTCGAGACGCGGTTTCACGACGACTACACCGATCCCGATCCGCTCCTTGCCGAGACGCTCGTGATGTTCGCCGCGTTGATGGCCGCGAACGGCGACGAGGAACGCGCCACGGCGTTGCGTGCGAAGGCGGCGGAGTGGGCGCCGCGCAGCGTGTGGGATCGACATTGACGCCGGCCGCGATGGAGACGCGGAGCCGTCGTCTCAGTGGTTGAGGGAAGCGACCATCGCGGCCGTCGGGCGCGCCTCGTCGAGGCGTTCGACCGAGGCGACGGTGAACTCGGAGGCCAACGCGTCCTTCGGATTCGACTTCGACGCGGTGAGCGCCGTACAGCTGCCTTCCAACACGCAGACGTCGTTCTCGTCATCCGGGAAACAGGACGCGAACTTCGGCCCGATCGTGACAACGATGCAGCTGGGCGGTTCCATGTGCGGCAGCGAGCGGATCTTGCAGCGATAGCACTCGGCCATCGCGGACGGCGCCGCGAGCATGCCGGCGGCGAGCAGGACGAGAACGGGAATCAGGCGTTTGATCATGAGAGAGATCTCCTTTCGGTTGTTTCGAAGGCCCGCGTCTCCGAAAGGAATCTCGGTCAGCACACGAATGAAAGGTAGCGTGATTTCTTTCATCATGTACGGCTCTTGAACTTCACCGCGATCCTGTTCTCGCCCGAGCGCACGTTCACCTGAATCGGGGCCGCGAACGTCGCCCCCGAAGCCACGATCGACTCCGCCTCGGCCTCGGTGCGGTAAGGCCAGAACTCGTAGCTGCCGGTCGGGATGTTGCGCAGCATCGCCTCGCTCTCCGCGCTCGTCGCTAGCTGCAGCCCGATCGCCTCCGTCAACGCTTCGCCGACTTCCGGCGGCACGATCTCGCCGTTGTAACGCATGAGGAGTGAGAACGGCGGCATCGGTTGGCCGTCCGTCGTGCGCGCCTGGATCGAGAGCGAGGATTCCGCGCGCGGCAGCTCGATGCGCAGCCGTTCGCCGCGCTCCTCGCGCGTCACGCGACGCACGCCGAAGCCGCCGTTCGGCCCGATGGCGAACAACGTCGCCGTCTCTCCTTCCGGGACCGCGATGTTCGCGCGGCCGTCTTCGTCGGTGAAGGCGCGAGCGCGGAGCACTCCATCCACCAGCGAGAAGACGAGCGCGCGTTCCGCCGGCGTGCGCTCGCTGCCGAGGACGAGGATCGGGATCGTGCGTCCCGGCTGGAGACGGATGTCGAGCTCACGCGTGCGTCCGGCCGGGCCGAAGTCGAAGACGAACGGCTCCGGCTCGAGATGATCGCCGGCGCTGATGCTCACCGTCTGCTGCCCGTCGCGCACCGCGTTCAAGCGGAATGCGCCCGACGCATCGGTCATCGTCTGCACGTGGCGCTCTTCTTCGTCGAGGCGCGTCATCAATGAGACGCTCAATCCCGGCAACGGCGCGCCGCTTTTCGCATCGCGGACGACGCCGGCGATGACGCCCGCCGGTACCTCGAGCGCGAGGCGCACCGGCGATGCGCCCGCGATGCGCGTCCGCTCGCTGAACGCCTTCGTCAGCTTCGTCGACTTCACGCTGTAGAAATAGTCGCCGCGTTCCCAGAGCTGCGTGTGGAAGCTGCCGTCCGCGGCGACGGGAAGCGTCGCCGTCCACTGGAGCTCATCGTTGCGCAACACGAGCGCGGCCGGGCCGAGGGGCGCGCCGCCTTGCGTGACGCGCCCCGTCAACTCGAAAGGTGTGATGTCGACCTCGAGGCGCCGCGCGTCCCTGCTGCCGATGATGATCTTGCGCGCGAGCTGTTCGCCTTCCGCCGCGCCGCGGATGCGGATCTGGTAGACGCCCGCCTCCAGCCCATCGAACCGCACGCGCTTTTCCTCGGCGGTGAGTCCGCGCCGTGCAACGCCTTCCCACTTCTCGTCGGCGTTCCGTTTCAACAGCTCGACGCGGAGCGGTTGCGCCGTTCCGCGAATCGTCGTCTCGATGGATGCCGCCGGCTTCGCGGCCAGCGTCGCAGCAAGCAACAGGATGAGATGCACGGCAGGACCTCCGGGATCAACGCGCCGAGGCGACGAGGGGAACGTTTGGCTGCTGCGGCGGCGTCTTGTCGTCGAGCCGCTCGACCGAGGCAACCGTGTACTCCGAAGCGAGGGACGGCGCGGCTTGCGGATGCGGACCGAGAACGCAGTCTTTGTCGACCGCGCACTGGCAATCGACGATCTCGCAGACCTCGAACCGATCGCCCAGCGTCGTCTGCTGACACGCCCAGCACTCCTGAACGAAGTTGTAGCGGCAGCGATAACAGACCGCCGCCTGCGCGGAAGGCGTGAGGAGGAAGACGGCAGCGATGACGAGCGCGAGCGGAAGCAGTCGTTTCATCATGACAAATCTCCTTCCTTCCATCTTACCGTCATTCTGCAGAGGCACCGATAGAGTGATTTCTTTCAGGTGAGCGGGCGTCCCGCCCGCCGGCGGCGGCACGTCTCGTGCCGGCGCTACGTGTCACGCGAACGGAGCCGCCGGCGGGGACGCCCGTCGGCCTGCCGGCGGGGACGCCCGTCGGCCTGCCGGCGAGACGCCCGTCGGCCTGCCGGCGGGACGCCCGTCCGCCTGCGGGCGAGACGCCCGCTCACCGCAGCGCCAACCTGTGGAACTCTCCGCGGATGGCCGCCATCCCAATCGGCGCGGCACATGGATGCACGCGGTTCGTCAGCAGCACCATCAGCATCCCACTCGCCTTGTCGAGCCACACCGATGTGCCGGTGAATCCCATATGTCCGAAGGATCCCTCGGACAACATGCTCGTCGCGGCGCTCGCATCCGAGCGCAGGTGCCAGCCGAGGCCGCGGTTTTCGCCGAGGCCGGGCGTGTAGTTACGAGTCGCTTCTTCCACGAGCGCGGGCGATACGAGCTCGCCATTGGCGAACGCCTGCGCGATGCGGAACGCGGCGCGCGCGGTCGCGAACAGGCC
>JAFAVZ010000370.1 GCA_019242175.1 Acidobacteriota bacterium | reverse complement strand
TCGATGCCGAGCTCGCCGTCGCCGATGTGCTCGTGGCGGTCGACGCGAGATCCGAGCGGCTTCTTCGAGTCGTTGAGATGGAACGCGCCGATGTTCTCCACGCCGACGTGGCGCTCCAGCGCGTCCATCGTCTTCTCGTATTCGTCGCGCGTGCGGAGGTCGTACCCGGCGGCGAAGACGTGGCAGGTGTCGAAGCAGACGCCCACGCGCGACGGATCGTCGACCGCGCGCAGCACGTGGCCGAGCTCCTCGAAGGAGCAGCCGAGGCAGGAGCCCTGGCCGGCGGCGGTCTCCAGGAGGGTGACGACGTCGTGGTCGGGAAGCGCGGCGTGGATCTGGTCGAGCGAACGCGCAATCTGGTCGAGGCCGGCTGTCGGTCCGGCGCCGAGGTGCGCGCCGGGATGGAGAACGACGGCGTGGATGCCGAGCCGTTCGGCGCGATCGAGCTCGTCCGTCAAGGCGTCGATCGACTTGCGGTGAAACTCGGGATTCGTGGTCGCGAGATTGATGAGGTACGACGCGTGGGTGAGGATCGGCTTCACGGTGCGCGACTTCGCAAACGTCGCGCAGTCGTCGTCGGTCAGCACCTTGCCCTTCCACTGATTCGAGTTTTTCGCAAAGAGCGCGAGCGCGGACGCATCGATCGCCGCCGCCCGTTCGAAGACGGTGTGCAGGCCGCCTTTCGTCGAGAGATGCGCGCCGAGGAGGTCGCCTTTGGCTTTGGGGAATCGGAAACGGTTGTGGGGCATGAAGCGCGTTGGGTGAACAACGCAACGGCACGTGTCATTCTGAGGCGGGCACGGCCCGGGGCGTTTGTTGGCCAAGCCTTCACGAGGTTTCGCGCGTGTCATTCTGAGCCGCGCAGACGGCGAAGAATCCGTACCTTCAGGCGCCGGGCGAGCCCTGAGTGTCATCCTGACCCGCGAAGACGGGGAAGGATCTCCTGATACGGGCGATCGGCGTCCGGGCTGGGAGATCCTTCGCCCTCTGCGGGGCTCAGGATGACACGCGCTACTGCAGCCGGATCCTTCGCCCTCTGCGGGGCTCAGGAATGACACGCGCTACTGCAACCGGAAATTCACCGTGACCGTGTAGTAGACGTCGATCGGCTCGCCGCGATACGTCGCGGGGCGGAAGCGCCAGCGCGAGACCGCGTCGCGGGCGGCGTCGCCGAGGCCGTAGGGGAGGTCTTTGATGATCTCGACGTTGTCGATCGTGCCATCGCGGCGGACGATGCCCCGGATGACGACCGCGCCCGCGACGTTCGCGCGGCGCGCGAGCGGCGGATAACGCGGCACCACGCGGTCGACCTCTTCCGGCTGCGTCCCGCCGGCCGGCACCACCGCGTACACGCCGCCGCCTGGCGGCGGCTCGCTCGGCGCCGGAACGGGCGGCGGCTCCACGGACGCGGTGCTCGCCGTCGCAGCGGTCTCGGTCGGGATCGGCGGCGCCGCGGTCGCGGTCGTATCGGTCGCGGTGGGCGGAGGCGCGTTCGAGGCCGACGTTGGGGCCACATCGAGCGACGGCGCGCCCGTCGCGCTGACGTCGATCGCATCGATGTCCGCGTAGGCGACACCGCTGTCGTGATCGATGGCGTAGAAGTCGTGGTCGCGGGTGAAGACGCGCACCTGCGTCCCTTCCGGCAGCTCGCCGACGAGCGGATAGAAGATACCCGGGCCGGCGAAGAGTTGCGTGCGGGAACGGGCGAGGCCGCCGAGGGCGGGGAGCTTGCGGATGGCGGCGAAGCGCTCCAGGCGGCGATCGCGTTCGGCGGTGCGCTCCAGGAAATTGCGCTCCGCCCAGCCGCTGAGGCCCTCGGTGTCCTGCACGCGCACCCACGAGCCGCGGTCTTCGAGCACGATGAGCTGCGCGCCTTGCGACGCCGTCGAGACGACCGGCGCCTTCGCGTTCGGCTCCGTCCGGATGCGGATGCGCAGCGGCAACACGGTGAGCGTCTCCGCGCGCTGCTGCACCGCCGGCCGCGAACGGCCGGCGTTCACGAGGATGAGGATCAGGATGGCGAGAAAGATCACGCCCAGAACGACGAGGACGACGATGCCGCCCTTGCGTCCGCCGCCGCTTCCCGCCGCCTGTTCCATCAGCGCTTCATCAGCGTGACCATGATCGCCTTCTGCACGTGCAGCCGGTTCTCGGCCTCGTCATAGATCACCGACTGCTCCGAGTCGATGACTTCCGCCGAGACCTCTTCGCCGCGATGCGCGGGGAGGCAATGCATGAAGATCGCTTCCTTGCCGGCGAGCGACATCACGCGCTTGTCCACCTTCCATCCGGCGAAGTCCTGCTGCCGTTTCTGTGCCTCCGCTTCCTGTCCCATCGAGGCCCAGACGTCCGTCTCGACGATGTCCGCGCCGGCCACCGCCTCTTCCATCGAGCTCGTGATGATGACTCGCGTGCCGGCGGCATCGGCGTCGGCCTGCGCCTGCGCGACCACGACCGGATCGCACTGATACGCGGCGGGCGTCGCGATCGCGATGTCCATCCCGACCTTCGATGCGCCGAAGAGCAGCGAGTGGGCCATGTTGTTGCCGTCGCCCACATACGCGATCTTGCGGCCCTTCAGGTTCTTCCCGAAATGCTCCCACGCCGTGAAGTAGTCGGTCGTCGCCTGGCAGGGATGGGAGAGATCGGTGAGACCGTTGATCACCGGCACGGTCGAGTACTCGGCGAGGTCGGTCACGGTCTTGTGGGCGAACGTGCGGGCCATGATGCCGTCGATGTAGCGCGACAGCACTTTCGCCGTGTCGTAGATCGGCTCGCCCCGGCCGAGCTGGATGTCGCGGGAGGAGAGGAAGAGCGCGTGGCCGCCGAGCTGGAACATGCCGACCTCGAACGAGACGCGCGTCCGGGTGGACGACTTCTCGAAGATCATGGCCAGCGTCTGGCCCTCGAGCGTGCGGCGGTAACTCTGCGGATTCGCTTTGATGTCGGCAGCGAGCTCGAAGATCTGCATCACTTCGGCGGCGCTGTAGTCGTGGATCTCGATGAAGTCTTTGTGCATGGCAGCGCGTGATTCTAGTGCAGTTGGGGCAGTATCATTTCCGGACATATCCCCATGAATTACCAGGTCCCGATGCAAGAGGTGTCCGCGGTCGTCGCTCTCGCCGGCTGCGAGCCGGAAGAGCATTTCGTCTACCTCGCGCCCTATTCGGATCTTCGCGACGGACCGGAAACGATGACCGACTACCTCAACGGCCGGCGCCGGCGCTTTTTCCCGATGGTCGCCGCCGGCGTGGCGAAGATGGTCAACCGCGACCAGATCCTCTGGCTGCGTTACGAGAAGCTGGCGGAGCTCGATCCCGACGCGACGCTCATCGAGCGCATGACCATCGTGGAGCTCACGGACGGCTCGCGCATCGAAGGCACGATCCCGTTCGATCGCCCCCGCGAACAGGCGCGGGTCTCGGACGTCCTCAACGACGCGAACGAAGGCTTCATCCGCCTCGACGACGAGGAAGAGACCTACTTCATCAACAAAGACTTCATTCGCCTGGTGATCCCGCGTTGAATGTGGAGGCGGGTCCCTACATTTCATTCGGCCGGTGAGCGGGCGTCTCGCCCGCGACCACCGGACGTCTCGTCCGGCGGCAGGAGCCGCGATCCATCGGCAGGAGCCGCGATCCGGCGGCATGAGCCGCGATCCGGCGGCACGAGCCGCGATCCATCGGAAAGACGGCGCCACGAGACGTGACGCCGTCCGCGGGCGGGACGCCCGCTCACCGATCGTGACCCGCGCGTTCCGCCTCGAAGCCGAGCCCCTTCGTCACCTGGCCAAGAACTTCATTCGGCTGCGATCTGCGGTGAGCGGGCGTCTCGCCCGCGACCGCCGGACGTCTCGTCCGGCGGCATGAGCCGCGATCCATCGGCATGAGCCGCGATCCATGGGAAAGACGGCGCCACGAGACGTGACGCCGTCCGCGGGCGGGACGCCCGCTCACCGATCGTGACCCGCGCGTTCCGCCTCGAAGCCGAGCCCCTTCGTCACCTGGCCAAGAACTTCATTCGACTGCGATCTGCGGTGAGCGGGCGTCTCGCCCGCGACCGCCGGACGTCTCGTCCGGCGGCATGAGCCGCGATCCGGCGGCAGGAGCCGCGATCGGGCGGAAAGACGGCGCCACGAGACGTGACGCCGTCCGCGGGCGGGACGCCCGCTCACCGATCGTGACCCGCGCGTTCCGCCTCGAAGCCGAGCTCCTTCGTCACCTTGTAGACCGGCGCCACGTCTCCCAGCTCGTCGTCGAAGAAGCCCCAGGCGAAGAGGCCGTCGTCGCTGCGCGGCTCGAGCAGATAGAACGCGAGGCGGCCGAGCGGCTGGTTCGTGCGGATGAGGAGCGATCCGGCGGGAAGCGTGACTTCGCGCGTCTTCCACTTGCCGATGAGCGTCCGTTCGTGATGGCCCTGGAACTCGCGGTCGGCCGCGATCGCCTCCTTGATGAGGAACTGCGAGACGTCGAGCGTGGTCTCGCGCGTGAGCGTCTCCACGATCACGCCGTGTGTCTGCAGGTTCGCGAGCACCGCGCGGCCGGCGTCCGGCTCGAGCACGTACGCGTATGGCACGTCGCTCTTCTCGATCGCCTCGAAGATGCCGAAGTCGGTCATCGGCACCGCCACGATCTCGCCCGTGCGTTTGATCGAGCCCTTGCCTGTCTCCGGATCGGGCGTGCCGTTTTCGTCGGCGACGCTGCGCTCCCAGAGAATCGACACGTTGTGCTTCCACGGCTTGATCTCGAAGCGCGTGCCGAGCTTGCGCAGCTTCCCGCGCCGGATCTGCTCATCAGCCTTCGCCGCGATGCGCATCATCTTCGAGCCGTATTTCTCGACGGCGCCGAGGATCTCGTGGACGAACTCGTACGTCACTTCCACGCGCCCCCGAAAATCGAGATACGTATAAGCCTCGGACAAGATGACGAAGCGGTTGCGCAGCCCGGTGTAGTTGTTGCCGAAGCGCGGCCGCGAGTCGAACGTGAACCAGCCCTTCTCCGGCGCGAGCTGGTCTTCGAAGTTGCCGTAGTAGTACGTCTCGCGGTCGTGTTGCTTCTTCATCTGCTCGCGGACGTAGGGCAGAAGCGTGCCGCGCGAGAAGTCGATGATCTCTTCCGGCGCGTCGGGATTGAGGCATGGCGAGTACGTGAGCTGGTAGCCGTGATACGAGCCGTTCGTGGTGTGCAGATCGACGGTGAGCAATGGATCCCAGCGATCGAGTACGTTCGCAACCAGCCCCCGCGCCTCGGGTGACTCGAGCTTCATGTAGTCGCGGTTGAGGTCGAGATGCTGCGCGTTCTCGCGGACGCCGACGCCAGCCTTCGGCCCGTTCTGCGTCGTGCGGTGCGTCGTCGAGATGTCCTCGTTGCCGTCCGCGTTGTAGATCGGCGCGATGAGGAGGATGACGTCGTCGCGCAGCTTCTTGTGCGTCGAGACGAGGTCGCGCAACAGCATCTGCGCCGCTTCCTTCCCTTCGACTTCGCCGGCGTGGATGTTCGCCAGGATGAAGACGATGGGCAGGCCGGTGGCGAATGCGCTGTGCGGATCGACGACGCCCGGCGGACCGGCGATCACGAGCGGCAACTCGCGCCCTTCGTTCGTCGCGGCGAACGTCTCGACGCGGATGCTCGGGTCGATGCGCTGGATCGCGCGCACGAACGCGATCACGTCGTCGTAACGGGATGTGGACTCGTACAGGCTCGTCTCGGCCACGGTCTGGGGAAGTTGTGTCGTCGCCATTGCCACCTCACTCACGAGCATCAACAGAATTGCGGCGAGTGTCATCCTGAGCCGCGCAGACGGCGAAGGATCTCCTGATGCGGGCCCGACGCGCTCGTGTCGGGAGATCCTTCGTCCTCTTCGGGACTCAGGATGACAGCTCGTAGGCGCCATTGCTCGCATGCACGCGTCCCTCCTCGCCCAACTTGATCAAATGCGCCGTGATCTGGATCTCGGCCGCGCGGGTGAGGCGCGGATCGAGATCGGGATAGATGATCGCCCGCATCGCGGACACGGTCTGCGCGCCATTGGACAACGCATCGAGCACCTGCCGTTCCCGCTCCAGGCGATGCGCGAGGTACTGCTCGATGAGCGGCACCGCGTCTTCGCGCGTCGGCCCGTGCGCGGGGTGGATGCGTTTCGGCTGCTTCGACAACAGCAGCTGCAGCGAACGGATGTAGTCGCCCATGTGGCCGTCGGGCGGAAAGATCGCCGTGGTGCCGCTGCCGAGGATCGTGTCGCCGGAGAAGAGGTCGCCGTTGGCGGTGAGGAAGCAGACATGCTCCTGCGTGTGGCCCGGCGTCGCGATCACTTCGATCGATTCGCCATCGATGGTGATCTGTTCGCCGCCGCTCACGCGTTCGTCGGCGATCGGGAGTGGCGCGACGATCCGCGCGCCGGTCGCGACCTTCAGCGGCAACGCGGCGGGCACGTGGTCGTCGTGGCGATGCGTGATCAGGATCGTGTCGAGACGAGGCAACGCGGCGCGGATGGCTTCGACATGCGAGCCGATGTTCGGACCGGGATCGAGGACGGCGGTTTCGCCCAGAAAGTAGGTGCGCGTGCCGTCGAGCGTGAACGGGCCGGGATT
>JAFAVZ010000301.1 GCA_019242175.1 Acidobacteriota bacterium | reverse complement strand
CAACCAACCAGCAACTACAATACGGCGAGTGCTCATTCAAGCCGCCGGTCCCCACGCCCGTGCCATCCACGCCACGGCCGATCTTCTCGGACGCCTTCGCATCGACGCCGCCTTCGTCGGCACCGTCGCCCGCTCCGCCTGGCTCGGCGAAACCGTCGCCTCCGGTGCCATCGACGTTCTCGCCCTCATGGCCGCCCAGCAGAAAGGCCAGCTGGCGATGATGGCGTCCAATCGCGGATTTCGCATCGACAAAGACGAGCTCGACCAGACCGAGGAGCTCGACCTCGTGCCGATGAAGTTCGCCGATGAGGAAGGCGACGTGCGCGTTCACATCCTCGTCGCCAGCAACGCCCTCTACGGACGCCTCGTCGCCGCCGCACAGGAAGCGACGTTCGAGGACAAGACGGTACGCGTCCCGACCGCCGAGGATCTGGCGCTGCTGCTCGTGGTGGGAGGGGATGCCGATGCGGTGCGCCGTCTCACCGAGCTTCCCGGCTTCGACCGCGCGGCCCTGCGCGAGAAGCTCATCTCCATCGGCCTCGGCCGGGAGGTGGCCGCGGAATGAAGTGGATCGCCGATCAGCAATCGTTCGACGAGGCGATGGAGCGCGTGGCGGGGGAAAAGATCCTCGCCATCGACACCGAAGCCGACTCGCTGCACTCGTACTTTGACAAGGTCTGCCTGATCCAGATGACGGCAGACGGCCAGGACCTCGTCGTCGACCCGCTCAGCGGGATCAATCTCCGCCGCTTCGGCGACGTGCTCGCCGATCCGAACGTGACGAAGATCCTGCACGGCGGCGACTACGACCTGCGCATCCTCCATCGCGACTTCGGCTATACCGTCCACAACCTCATCGACACGATGATCGCCGCCCAGCTCCTCGGCTACGAGGCGTTCGGCCTCGCCGCGTTGCTCGAGCGCCACTTCGGAGTGAAGCTGAACAAGGCGCACCAACGCGCCGACTGGGCGATGCGTCCGCTTACGCCGGAGATGCTCGACTACGCGTCGATGGACACGCGCTACCTCGTCGCGCTCGCGGCGAAGCTGCGCGAGGAGCTGACGGTGCTCGGGCGGTGGGAGTGGGCGCTGGAGGAGTTCTCGCGGCTGGAGAACGTGCGCTACCGCGAGACGGACGAAGACGCGGAGCCGTTCCGCAAGCTGAAGAGCATCGGGAATCTCGACCGCCGCCAGCTCGCCATCCTGCGCGACCTCCACGGCTGGCGCGACGGCCTCGCGCGCGCCGCCGACCGCCCCCCCTTCAAGATCATCGGCAACGACACGATCATCGAGATCGCCCGGGCGAAGCCGAAGTCGCGCGAGGAGCTGGCCGCGGTGAAGACGATGTCGCGCTATCACCTCGACCGCTACGGCCGGGACCTGCTGGGGATCGTGCGGAAGGCGCTGGAGCTGCCCGAGGATCAGCTGCCCGAACGGGGCGAGCCGAAGATGTGGATCCGGGACAAGGCGCTCGAGGCCCGCATCGAGAAGCTGAAGAAGGTGCGGGACAAGGTGGCCGCGGAGCTGAAGGTGGACGTGTCGGTGGTGGCGCCACGCCATGTGCTGACGGCGGTGGCGACGCTGCAGCCGACGACCGTGGCCGATTTCGACCAGATCCCGGCCATGCGCGAATGGCAGAAGAAGCTGCTCGCACAGGCGCTGCTCGACGCGCTGAAGCCACCCCCCGCAAACGGCAAGCTGTTCTAGGTGAGCGGGCGTCCCGCCCGCGACCGCGGCACGTCCTCGTGCCGCGGCATGAGAGTGAGCCGCCGGGCGGAGAGGTAGCCGCCGGGCGAGACGCCCGTCGGCCTGCGGGCGAGACGCCCGCTCACCAGCCGGATACAATGCGCCCGCCATGGAAACCACCCGCGAATACAAAGTCGTCGTCATCGGGTCGGGGCCCGCGGGCTGTACCGCCGCCCTCTACCTCTCCCGTGCGAACCTCATCCCCGTCGTCCTGGAAGGCCTCCAGCCCGGCGGCCAGCTCACGATCACCACGGACGTCGAGAACTATCCCGGCTTCCCGGAAGGCGTCCTCGGCCCGAAGCTGATGGACCTCATGCGCCAGCAGGCGGAACGCTTCGGCGCCGTCTTCCGCATGGAGCAGGTCGAGAGCGTCGATTTCCGCCAGCATCCGTTCACCATCAAGACCGACCAACGCACGTACGAGACCGCGGCGGTCATCATCGCTTCCGGCGCTTCGGCGCAGCAGATCGGCCTCGAGTCCGAGCGCTTCCTGCAGGGCTTCGGCGTTTCGTACTGCGCGACCTGCGACGGCTTCTTCTTCAAGAACAAGGAGATCGTCGTCGTCGGCGGCGGCGACTCGGCGATGGAGGAAGCGACGTTCCTCACGAAGTTCGCCAGCAAGGTCACGGTCATCCATCGCCGCGCCGAGCTCCGTGCGTCGAAGATCATGCAGGAGCGCGCGCTCAACAATCCGAAGATCGAGTTCCGCTTCAACACGACGGTCGAGGAAGTCATCGGCTCGAAAGAAGGCGGCGTCACCGCCCTGAAGCTGAAGGACCTGGCGACCGGCGAGGTGAGCGACTTCGCGACCCAGGGCCTCTTCGTCGCCATCGGCCACACCCCGAACACGAAGCCGTACGTCGGCCAGCTCGAGCTCGACGAACGCGGCTACCTCGTGCAGCCGCATCACCACTCGACGGTGACGAACATCCAGGGCGTCTTCGGCTGCGGCGACGTCGTCGACCACATCTACCGCCAGGCGATCACCGCCGCCGGCAGCGGATGCCAGGCCGCGCTCGACTGCGAGCGCTGGCTGACGCACGAGCGCATCACGGAACGCTGGGGCCTCGCCTCGGGCGAGGAAGAAAGAATCGACGACTAGGCGGGCGCAGCATAGTGTCATTCTGAGCCGCGAAGACGGCGAAGGATCCGTATCCCTCAGGCAGGCGCGAGAAAGGTA
This sequence comes from Acidobacteriota bacterium, assembly GCA_019242175.1. Classification (GTDB taxonomy): domain Bacteria; phylum Acidobacteriota; class Thermoanaerobaculia; order Gp7-AA8; family Gp7-AA8; genus JAFAVZ01. The sequence goes on along the minus strand of JAFAVZ010000301.1, from coordinate 10,620 downwards.
CGGATCCTTCATCGTCTTCGCGATTCAGGCTGACACCACTGAATCTGCCTCGGCGACACTTATGAAGACAATCGAACATTCCGCTGCACCGGCGGCATCGAACCAGCCGGGATCCACCATCCTCATCCTCGGCGGCGCCGGCATGGTCGGCATGCAGGTCGCGCGCGAGGCGGCGCGCGAGCTGCGGCCGTCGCGGATCGTCCTCGCCTCGCTGCGCGACGAAGAAGTGCGCGACGCGATCGACTTCCTCCGCCCCCAGATCGAAGGCGTCGAGCTCGTCGGCGCCTCGGGTGACATCTTCATCCCCCAGTCGCTGCAGGGCCGCCGGCGCGACGAGATCGTGCGCGACCGCGCGTCGTACGAGGAGCTCTTCACCGAGATCTTCTCCCGCGACGCCGACTACCAGAAGTCGGCGCTCTGGAAGCTGATCGAAGAGCACAAGCCGCAGATCATCGTCGACTGTATCAACACCGCGACGGCGATCAGCTATCAGGACGAGTTCAAGGTCGCGCAGAAGACGTACTCGCTGCTGCGCGCGATCGAAGACGCGGACGACGCGGAGAAGCTGGCGAAGCTGCCCGATCTCATCGGCGCCGTGCGCGAGCTGCTCATCAGCCAGGGCATTCCGCAGATCGCCCGGCACATCCTCTTCCTCCACCGCACGCTCGCTGCGTCGCAGGTGCAGGTGTACGTGAAGGTCGGGACGACCGGCACGGGCGGGATGGGCATCAACATTCCGTACACGCACAGCGAGGACAAGCCGTCGCTGCAGCTGCTGGCGAAGTCGGCGATCGGCTTCGCGCACACGGGCCTGCTGTTCCTGCTCGCGCGCACGCCGGGCACGTCGTCGGAGCGCCACGGCGCGACGATCAAGGAAGTGAAGCCGGGCGCGATGATCGGCTTCAAACGCGTCGCGGCGCGGCACATCACGCTGCGCGGCGAACGCACGCCGGCGTTCCTCGTGAATCCTCGCGAAGAGAGCCTCGGCGCGCGGCTCCAACTGCGCGACGGCGACGACTACGGCCGTTTCCAGGGCCGCGCCGTGAAGCTGGAGATCATCGGCGCCGACACGGGCGAGAACGGGTTCTTCTCGATCGGCGAGTTCCAGGCGATCACGTATCCGCGGCAGATGGAGTACGTGACGCCGGAAGAAGTCGCGCGCATCGTCGTCCTCGAGATCCTCGGCGCTTCCACCGGCCGCGACGTCCTGGCCGCGATCGACGGCGCGATCACCGACCCGAGCTACCGCGCGGGCGTGCTCCGCGAGCACGCGATCCAGGCGATGCAACGCCTCGAAGACTCGCGCGGCGACGGCCTCCCGTCGATCGCCATCGGCCACCTCGGGCCACCCAAGCTTTCGAAGCTGCTCGCCGAAGCGCATCTCATCCGCGAAGCCGCGGGCACCGCAGAAGTGGATGCGATCCGCGCGATTTCCCCCGCGGAGCTGCAGCGCAAAGTCGAGGAGTACCTCGCGTCGCATCCGGAGATCGTCAGCGAGATCGTGACGATCGGCTTGCCGATGCTGCGCGAACGCGACGGCAAGCTCCTGCTCACGCGCGGCCCGCGCGTCAGCATCCCGCCGGCACCCGCGGACGGTACAGTCGTGCCCCTCGATGAGGACGCGATCGAACGCTACGCCGCGACCGGCTGGGTCGATCTGCGCCTGCACAACTTCGAGCTGTGGCAACAACGGCTGCGCGACATCAAGACGCCCGAAGTCGAGCGCTACGGCTCTGCCGCACTCGACGTGAAGGGCTACGCCGCGCAACGCTTCGTGCCCGGTGACGTCGTGGGCTGGCTGTTGACGAACGAGGTCGATGAACAGGGGATGGTGGGGAGAAGATTGTTTTAGTTGCTGGTTGCTGGTTGCTGGTTGCTTGCGTGGCACGGTGGCCACTCACGTTTCCTACGAGCAACTGGTAACCGGCAATCAGGAACTATGCTATCCTGCCGTAATGACGCAATTCATTCTGTCCATTCGCATGGTCATCGTCCCCGGCGCAGTCTGAGCACGAGCAGTCCGAGCGCGATCAGGGTTCCCGCTCCGCTGATCCGCAACCCGTCGAGGAAGGCATCCGGCCGGTAGCGCAGCTCGAGAGTCCCATGTCCCGGCGGCACGAAGACGCCGAGGAAGGCGTCGTTCACCGTGACGACCGGCTGGCGCTTGCCGTTCCACCAGGCACGCCAGCTGGGCCACTCGCCGGCGAGGATCGCCCGCCGGGCGCTCTCCGTCCACGGTCCGAGCTCGGTGAAGACGATGCCGGTGTTCGCCGCCGCCGGCTCGCGCCCGGTCGCCCTCCACGGATCGGCGTTGTAGGCGAGCGCGCCGGGAAAGTCGACGCGCGCCGTGAAGAGCGCCGGTCCTTCGTATGCCGCGATGATCGCGAGCATCAGCGCGACGAGGCGCCAGGACACGGGACGGAAGAGGCGGTTCCAGAGCCACGCGGTCGCGCCACTCAGAAAGAGGAACAGGAGCAGGGCCACGAGGGATAAACGCCGCCCGCTTGCGCGGCGTCCAGAAAAGAAAACGCCGCCCGTTCAGGCGGCGTTTAGGGCTCGCGAGCTGCGACGCTCTTCTTCCCTTTTCTAGAACGCGTTGAGGATGTACTCGAGCGGGTTCACCGGGTTGTTGTTCAGGCGGACCTCGTAGTGGAGGTGCGGGCCGGTGGAGCGGCCGGTCGAGCCGACGTAGGCGATGACGTCGCCGCGCTTCACGCGCTGGCCGGGGCGGACGGCGTAGGCCGAGAGATGGCCGTAGCGCGTCGAGTAGCCGTAGCCGTGCGAGACGTAGATCACGTTGCCGTAGCCGTTGGCCCACTCGGCCTTGACCACGATGCCGTCAGCCGGCGCGCGCACGGCCTGGCCGACCGCGGAGGAGATGTCGACGGCGTTGTGCGTGCCCGGCTCGCCCGTGAACGGATCGGAGCGGCCGCCGAAGCCGTCCGTCAGAATGCCGCGAACCGGCGCGATGGACGGCGTGGAGGAGAGGAGCTGCGACTGGGCGACGAACTTCTGCTCCAGCACGGAGAGATCCTTCTCCAGGCTGTGGGAACGGAACGCCATCTTGTCGACGTCGTCCCGGTACGGGTTGCCGCCGCTGAGGTCGTCGTTCTGGCGTACGCCGCCGACGCCGCCCTGGCTCGTCTCATCGAGCGTCGTGATGCCGGCGATGATCGCCAGCTTCCGGGTGCGGTCTTCGACGGTCTTCAGCTGGCCGCGGAGCGTCTCCACGGACTTGCTGAACTGTTCGTTGGCGGTCTGGAGGTCCCGGTTCTCGCGGCGGAGCTTCGAGAGCTCGTGCGTCTGGGACAGCGAGGTGAAGTACTGGACGGAGAAGAACGTCGAGAGACAGAGCGACGACGTGACGACCGAGACCAGCGAGAAGAGCAGCCGGTGAGACACTTTCAACTTGCGGAACTTGGCCCGCGCGTGCGGGACAAAAATGATCGTTGAATAGCGTTTATCCATGCTTGCTCCCAGTAGACGAACTGTGAATTCGGGCCGTAGTGAAAGCGCTTTGTATCCGATCTGCTCGGAGCGAGTCAACGGAAAACTCCGACCAAAACAACCATTTTTGGAAGTAGTGGCATTCTTTGTAAGCCTCGATCAAATAAGCACTTGCAGGCCTGTTTTATGCGAATGCAGCATAAACGGGACGCGAAATGAACCGTTGCGGTGCATAATCGCGAATAACTAATCGCGGCGCGACCTCCTTTGAACTGCCGATCCGATTTTTAGCCTCGCCGACGATTCGCGAAGATCCGGGGTGGCCAACGCCTCCCACCGATCGAAACGGATCCGAACCGGCCTGTTCCGCATCTTCTGATCGATTCCATATTCCGAGCGTGCTACCGTGCCGCCGGTTCCATCCGCACAATTTCTGGAGGCTTCCTAAATGGTCCTGGTCCGCGCCCGCCGTGGCGGCACGCTCGTGCCGTTTCTTCTCGTGCTCCTCCTCGCCGCCACGCCGCTCGCCGCGCAGAAAGCGCCCGCGACGCCCCCCTCGCCGAAGGCCATGCGCATGCTCGACGTCCGAGTCAACGCGCATGAAGCCTACGACCGCCTCGCCACCGCCCGGGGCCCGCAAGTCCGCGCCGGCCTGGCCCGCGCGGGCGAGACGGCCACGAGCATCCAGGCGGCCATCGAGCTCCGCCGCGCCACCATCCCCGGCCTCGAAGCCCGGCTCTCGCAGTTCACCGCCGGCCCGGAGCTGGTCCGCAATGCGAGCGGCCCGTTGACCGCAGCCTCCTTCGCCAATGACGACACGATCGTCCGCGGCTTCCTCCGGGAGAACGCGAACCTCTACGGCCTCTCCTCCGCCGACCTCAATGACCTCGTCACCCTCGGCGACAGCCCGGGCGGCGCGTCCGGCCTGCGCATGCTGCGCCTCGAGCAGCGCATCGACGGCCGTCCGATCTTCCAGAGCGAGACCCGCTTCCTCATCGACCGCTTCGGCCGCCTGATCTCCAGCGTCGGCCGCCTCTTTCCGCAGGCGCGGGTGGCGGTCATTCCGATCGGCACCGATGCCGTCCTCACCCCGCAGGCTGCCGTCGTTCGCCTCCTCGGCCGCCAGGGCGTGACCGTCGATCCGGCGAAGCTCACCCAAGTCCGCGACGTCGACGGGATGCTCACGTTCGACCAGACCGACGACTTCATCAAGGGACAGATCACCGCGCGCGAGGTCCTCTTTCCGGTCGCGCCGGGCGTGCTCGTGCCGGCGTGGTCGCTGGTCGTCTTCACCACCGGCGAGGCCGACTGGTACGCGGTCGTCGACGCGCAGACGGGCGACCTCCTGTGGCGCAAGAACATCCGCGCCTACGCCTCCGCGCACGATGCGCGCTTCCGCGTTTACGTCTCGCCGGACGGTGTCACGCCGGCGGACAGCCCGGCGCCGCTCTCGCCCAGCACCGCCGCGGTCGGCTCGGGCTTCCAGGCTCCGGCGATCGCTCCGACGATCGTCAGCATGCACACGGCGATGAATCCGACTTACAGCCCGAACGGCTGGATCAACGACTGCCCGGCCGGCGGCTGCACCGCGAACGAGACGCAGACGCTCGGCAACAACGTCCTCGTCTGCCTGGACCTGGTCCAGTCCGGCGGCGGCGCGGACGTCTGCGACACGACGGCTGCAGGCGTCATCGACGGCAACGGCCGGCCGACCGGCAATCCCGACGCGAACGCGCGCAACCGCGACTTCCTCGGCACCACGCCGCGCGACTTCCAGACGGGCTTCCTGCCGCCGCCTCAGGGCGGGAACCCCGAGGCTGGGCAGACGGTGAATGGGAACGGCAACAACGGGACGCTCGCCATCGACCAGTTCCGCCGCGGGATGATGACGCACCTCTTCTACGTGTCGAACTGGTACCACGACAAAGTCGCCGCCCTCGGTTTCGACGAGTCCTCGGGCAACTTCCAGCAGACCAACTTCTCCGGCCTGGGCCTCGGCAACGATCGCGTCAATGCCGACGCCGATGACGGCGGCGATACCGACAACGCGAACTTCTCGACGCCTCCGGACGGCAGCAGCGGCCGGATGCAGATGTACCGCTTCACCGGACCCACGATCGATCGCGACGGCGGCCTCGACGCCGAGATCGTGATGCACGAGCTGACGCACGGACTGAGCAACCGCCTGGTCGGCAACGCCGCGGGTCTCAACTGGGATCCGGCGGCGGGCATGGGCGAGGGGTGGAGCGACTTCTACGCGACGTCCCTGCTCAACGGCACGGCCAGCGACGACCCGATGGGCAAGTACGCGCTCGGCGCCTACGCCACGTACAAGCTCCTCCCGACGTTTCTCGACAACTACGTTTACGGCATCCGGCGCTTTCCGCTCTCTGCGGACAAGACGATCAATCCGCTGACCTGGGCCGACACGGACGAGGTCACGAACGACCTCAGCGGCGGCATCGCCCCCGATCCCACCGGCGCCAACCTCGGCGGCTCGATGGAAGTGCACAACATCGGCGAGGTGTGGTCGAACACGCTGTGGGACGTGCGGGCGCGGGTCATCGCCGATCCGGCGGGCGCGAACGGCAGCGTGCCGGTCGGCAACCAGAAGATGCTCCAGCTGGTGACGGACGCCTTGAAGATGACGCCGATCGATCCGTCGTACACCGACGCGCGCGACGCCATCCTCAACGCCGACTGCGCGACGAACTCCTGCGCGAACGAAGTGTCGATCTGGGCCGGCTTCGCGAACCGCGGCCTCGGCTACAAGGCTTACATGCCGTTCAACATCGCGTTCGGCTACGTGAGCGCTCACGGCGGCCTGCGCGAGTCGACCCGCAGCCCCTATCTCGACGTCGTCAATGCGCTCACGGACGTGACGATCGACGACTCGGTGAGCAACAACAACGGCGCGATCGATCCGGGCGAGCTGGTTCGCATCACGGCGAAGCTGTTCAACCCCTGGCGCGCTTCTTCGAAGAGCGTCGCCGGCGCGGTCGCCACGCTCACCACGAGCACACCCGGCGTCGTCATCTTCGACAACACGTCGACTTATGGCGCAATCGCTGCGCAGGGGAGCGCGACGGGCGACTCCTTCCTGTTCTCGGTGCCGTCCTCGATGACCGCGGGCAGCCCGATCAACTTCAGCATGAGCGTCGTCTCCACGCTCGGCACCACGACCACGACCTTCCAGCTCCGCGTCGGCAAACGCAACGGTACCGATCCGGTGGTGACTTACACCGGGACGCCGGCGACCGGGCTCACCGTGACGAACAACCGCCCCCGCGGCGTACAGCACTCGATCACGATCACCGACGACTTGGTGATCGCCGACCTCAACTTCCGGATCAACAGCATCACCACCACTCGGGCCGGCGACATCACGGCCATGCTCCACTCGCCGGACTTCGTCGGCATCGACACCATCAGCCTCATCGATGGACTCAACGACGTCGGCGGCGCGAACATCACGAACATGGTCACGGATGACGATCTCCCGGTGACCCAGGCGAACGACATGGTGCAGGCCGTTTCCTCGGCCGCTCCTTACACGAAGTCGTGGCTTCCGGTTTACAACGCGCCGTGGCCTCCGGCCGCCGGCTTCCCGACCGGGCCGGACCCGGTCGGCAATCTCTCGCGCTTCGACAACGCCAGCACGAAGGGCACCTGGACGACGGTCGTATCCGACCAGGGGACGTCGACCGGCGGCGCCACGTTCAACGGCTGGTCGATGCTCGTGACGCCCGTCCACTTCGACGTCACGCCGTTCGCGGCCGCGGTCACGATGACCGCGACGAAGACCGTCTCCGGCACCTTCCGCGTCGGAGGCACGATCACCTACACCGTCACCCTGACGAACAACGGCACGGCGAACCAGGCCGACAACAGCGGCCACGAATTCACCGACACGCTGCCGGCGTCGCTCACGCTGGTGAGCGCCAACGCGAGCAGCGGCACGGCCACGACGAGCGGCAATACCGTGAACTGGGACGGCGCGCTCGCCCCGCTCGGCGGCAGCACGACGATCACGATCACGGCGACCGTCAATGCCGGCACGCAGAACACGAGCGTCAGCAACCAGGGCACCGTTTCGTATGACGCGGACGGGAATGGCTCGAACGAGGCGACGCTGCTCACCGACGATCCGTCGGTCACCGGCGCCACCAATCCGACCGTGTTCGCGGTCGGCGGCTCGCAGCTCAGCGCTACGCAGACGGTGAGCGGCACATTCACCACCGGCGGCACCGTCACCTACACGATCACGATCACCAACAGCGGCAACACGGCCTCGCCGGACAACGGCGCCAACGAGATGACCGAGACGCTTCCCGCGGCTCTCACGCTCGTTTCGGCGAACGCATCCTCCGGGACCGCGGCCACCACGGCGAACACTGCGCTCTGGAACGGCAGCGTCCCGGCCGGGGGCAGCGTCACGATCACCATCACCGCGACCGTCAACGCCGGCCATCTCGGCGAGACGGTGAACGCTCAGGCGACGGTCTCCTACGACTCCGATCTCAACGGCACGAACGAAGCCACGGTGCTGAGCGACGACCCGACCGTCACCGGCTCGGCCAACCCGACGACGTTCGTCGTGGGCGGTGTCCTCCTCACGGCGACGAAGACCGTCTCCGGCACGTTCTCGGTCGGCGGCACCGTCACGTACACCATCACCCTCTCCAACTCCGGTCCGTCGGCTTCTCTCGACAATGCGGGCAACGAGCTGACCGACACGCTACCGTCCAGCCTCACGCTGACCGGCGCGACGGCGAGTGCCGGCACCGCGGCGTTCACCGGCAACACGGCCACCTGGAACGGCAGCGTTCCGGCTGGCGGCACCGTCACGGTCACCCTCACCGCGGTCGTCAACACCGGAACCAGCGGCTCCACGATCTCCAACCAGGGCAGCGTCTCCTACGACGCGGACCTCAACGGCACCAACGAGACGACGTTCCCGACGGACGATCCGTCGGTCGGCGGCACGAGCGATCCGACGAGCTTCGTCGTCAGCGGCGCGACCGTTTCCGCGACGAAGACCGTGAGCGGCAGCTTCGTCGCCGGCGGCACCGTCACCTACACCGTGACGCTCAGCAACAGCGGCAACGCGGCGACGACGGACAACAGCGGCAACGAGATGACCGACGTGCTGCCGGCCACGCTCACGCTGACCGGCGCCACGGCGACGAGCGGCACCGCCGCGACGTCCGGCAACACCGTGACCTGGAACGGCGGCATCCCGGCCGGCGGCAGCGTCACGATCACCATCACCGCCACGATCAACTCCGGCACGCTCGGCAACACGATCTCCAATCAGGCGTCGGTTTCCTACGACGCGGACCTGAACGGCTCGAACGAGACGACGATCGCCTCCGATGATCCGTCGGTCGGCGGTGCGAGCGACCCGACGTCGTTCGTGGTCGGTGGCGCGCGCGTCACGGCGACGAAGACCGTCGCCGGCAGCTTCGTTCCGGGCGGCGCCGTGACGTACACCGTCACGCTCAACAACACCGGCTCGAGCACCGCGGCGGACAACAGCGGCAACGAGATGACCGACGTGCTGCCGGCGACCCTCACGCTGAGCGGCGCCACGGCGACGAGCGGCACCGCGGCGACGTCCGGCAACACCGTGACCTGGAACGGCAGCATCCCGGCCGGCGGCAGCGTCACGATCACGATCAATGCGACCATCAACTCCGGCACCATCGGCGCGACGGTCTCGAACCAGGCGACGGTCGCGTACGACGCCGATCTCAACGGCTCGAACGAGACGACCGTCAGCTCCGACGATCCGTCGGTCGGCGGCACGAGCGATCCCACGACGTTCGTCGTCGGCGGCGTCGCGATGAGCGCCACGAAGACGGTGAGCGGCACGTTCGCCACCGGCACCAACGTCACCTACACCATCACGCTCTCCAACTCCGGCAGCACGGCCTCGTTGAACAACGCCGGCAACGAGCTGACGGACGTGCTGCCGTCGTCGCTCACGCTCGTCTCGGCCAACGCTTCGGCGGGCACCGCGAACGCGACGGTCGCCACGAACACCGTCACCTGGAACGGCAGCGTCCCGGCCGGCGGCTCGGTGACCATCACCATCGTCGCCACCGTGAAGCAGGGCCAGGCGGGCAACTCGATCTCCAACCAGGGAACGGTGGCGTACGACGCCGACCTGAATGGCACGAACGAGACGACCGTCCTGACCGACGATCCGTCCGTCACCGGCCCGGCGAACCCGACCGCCTTCACCGCCATCCAGGGCAGCGTTCCGGCCCTGACGGCGAACAAGTCCGTCGCCGGCACCTTCCAGACCGGCGGCGCGATCACCTACACGATCACGATCGCGAACAGCGGCAACGCGGCTTCGTTGGACAACTCGGGCAACGAGCTCACCGACGTGCTGCCGTCCTCGCTCACGCTCGTCTCCGCCAACGCCTCCTCGGGTGCCGCGGTCGCGAACGTCGGCACGAACACCGTCACCTGGAACGGCAGCGTTCCGGCGGCCGGCTCGGTCACGATCACCGTCGCGGCGACGATCAAGCCGGGCTTCGAAGGCTCGACCGTCTCCAATCAGGCCACGGTTCTGTACGACGCCGACCTGAACGCGACGAACGAGACGACCGTGCTCAGCAACGATCCGTCGACGGCCGCGCCGAACGATCCGACGTCGTTCGTCGTCGCCGCAGCGGTCGCCGCGGTGCCGGCGCTCTCGCCCGCGCTCCTCGGCCTCCTCGCTCTCGCCCTCGGTCTCGTCGCCTTCCGCGCGCTGCGCGGCTGATCGACATCGACATCGCTCCAACACAAAACGCCGGAGACGCCCGTTCGGGTCTCCGGCGTTCGTGTGTTCCGGCGCTTATAATCCGCGCCACTATGCGCGCAGGCTGGAACGAATACTTCATGGGCATCGCCACCCAGGCCGCGACCCGTTCGACGTGCTCCCGCAAGCACGTCGGCGCGGTCATCGTCCGGGATCGGGCCGTGCTCTCCACCGGTTACAACGGCTCCCTCCGCGGCCTCCCTCATTGCGAGGACATCGGCTGCGTGATGGAAGACGGCCACTGCATCACGACCGTGCATGCCGAGGCGAATGCGATTTTGCAGGCGGCAAAGAATGGGGTGGCGATCGACGGCGCGGAGCTCTACACCACCGCCTCGCCGTGCTGGAACTGCTTCAAG
>JAFAVZ010000299.1 GCA_019242175.1 Acidobacteriota bacterium | reverse complement strand
AGATGCGCTTCGACCTTCGCCCGGACGGACGCCGGCGTCTGCGCGGGCACGAGGCGGAAATCGATCGAAGCGCGGGCTTCGGTGTTGATCGTGTTCGACGCTCCCTCGCCCACGCGTCCGGACGCGATCCCTCGCACGTTCAGCGCCGGCAGCAGGATCTGTTCGTTGAGCGGCTTGCCGCTGCCTTCGGTGCGGCCGAGGGCGAGCTCCCGGCGGAGACTCGCGTCGATGTCCGGGATCGCCGCGAGCGCCTCCCGTTCGGCGGGCGTCAGCGGCGTGATGTCGTCGTAGAAGCCGTCGATCAGGATGCGGCCGTCGGTGTCGCGCATGCTGTCCATGAGATGCGTCAGCGTCACGATCGGGTTCGGTGCCCAGTTTCCGTAGTGGCCGCTGTGCAACGCGCGCAGCGGTCCGTAGACGGTGAGCTCCGCGTCCGTGACGCCGCGCGCGCCGAAGAACAGCTGCATGCGCCGGCTCTGATGCACCGGTCCGTCGCAGAGCACCCACGCGTCGGCGGCCTCGCCTTCGAAGACGAACTTGAGATTGACGGACGGCGCGATCTTCGCGGCGCGCAAAGCGTCGAGCGCGACGAGAAAACCGAGGATGGGAGCCTTGTCGTCGCTTGCGCCGCGGGCGTAGACGAAACCGTCTTTCACGAGCGGCTGCCACGGCTGCGTGACGGTCCACTGCGTCGCGTCGACCGGCTGACCGTCGTAGTGCGCGTAGAACGCGATCGTCTGCTTCGCTTTCGGCGCCTTCACTTCCGCGACCACGAGCGGCGGCGCGCCTTCGATGCGCAGCTGCCGCGCCGCGATGCCGCGTTTCACGCACATCGCGACGATCGCGTCCGCATTGCGCCCGATGTTCGCCGTGTCCGAGGCCACGTTCGGAATCTTCAGCAGTTCGACGAGCTCCGCGAGGATCTCCTGCTCGTGCGCGGTTCGATACACGCGCGCCGCGCGTGCCGCGTCGGCGGGCGCGGCGCAAAGGGGAAACGCGAAGAGCAGGAGAAGGGCAAATAGAATGCGATAGCTCATGGGTGTCATCCTGAGGCGCGAAGCTTCGCCGAGGCTTGGCCAACAAACGTACCGGCCCGTGGCCGCTCAGGGCCCCGCAAACTCCACCTCCAACCCGAGATACATGATCGACGGATCGGCGGGCGAGAACGCGATGGAGTTGATGTCGTGGTGGTCGTTATGCGTCAGCGTCAGTCCGTGCGCCGCGTCGTAGCGGAAGAGATCCGTTCCGTAGTTCTGAAAGTGCGAGCCGAAGACGAAGTAGAAGACGTCCGGATTCGTCGGATGCGCGGCCATCACCGGCTGGTTGACGATCGTCACGCCCGCGCCGGCCTGCACCACGGGCGTGAACGTCTGGCCGCCGTCTTTCGAGCCGTGGATCGCCTTCGTGCTGTCGCGGCCGTTCACGGCCATCGCCCACTCGACGTTCGCATCGGCGGGCGAGATCGCGAAGCTCATCACGTTGAAGCCGTCGCCGAGCGACGTTCGCTTCCAGGTGCGGCCGCCGTCGAACGTCACGAACGCGCCCTGGCTCGCGCAGCCGGCGAGGATGTGGTCGAGGTTCTTCGGATCGAACGCGAAGCGATAGAAGAACGTCGGCGACGCGATCGGCACCTTGTTGATCGGCGCGAACGTGTCGCCGCCGTCGATGCTGTCCCAAAGCGTGCCGTTGGAGTCGCCAAGGCGGACGTGATCGCCGCTCGCGCCGAGGCCGATGATCGACTGTTCGGTCACAGGCGACTTCAGCTCGACCGCTCCGCGCGAGTCATAGCGGAGCAGGAACTGGCGGTTGTCTGACCAGGCGAACGCGCGGCCGTTGCCGGCGTTGGTGATCGTCGGCGGGAACTCCGTGGTCCAGTTGCCGACCGGCGTCCAGGAGCAGCCGCCGTCGTGCGAGATCGAGAGCGTGTCTTTGTGCCACGAGAGCAGCGTCGATGCGTCGAGCGCGGCGAGGCCGTACGTGTAGCCGACGCCGGTGAGCGCCTCCGCGTTGGGCGTGAGCGTCGCGCCTTCATTGCGCGTGATCGTCACGGCTGGCGTGCCGGTGATCAGCGAGCACGGCTGGGCCACGACGCGGCGGCGGCTGGCGGCGGAAGCAGCGGAGGCGAGCAGGAGAATCGAGAGGATCGAGAGGAGACGTCGCATAAGGTCGGTGCACCATACGGACCCGGTGCCGAGGCCGTTGTCGTTGTGACTGCAACGTTACATCGCTACGCGGTACTTTTGGCGAATGGTTGCAAAACGAGCGGTGCCCGCGGTTCTCCTGCTCGCCGTCTGCCTCCCCCTCCTCGCCCAAACGCCCTACGTCGAAAAAATCGAAGTGCAGGTCACGAACGTCGACGTCGTCGTGACCGACCGCGACGGCAAGCCGGTCGTCGGTCTGACGAAAGACGACTTCAGCGTCTTCGAGGATGGCAAGCCGCAACCGATCTCCAACTTCTACGAGATCCGTGCCTCCCAACAGAACGCGATCCTCTCCTCGCCGGACGAGCCGCCGCCGGAAACGCCGCACGAGATGCGTCACCGCCGTTTCGTCTTCTTCCTCGACAGCTTCTCCCTCGGCCTGGAACGCAACGGCGTGCTGACTTCGATGCGCCACTTCGTCGAGACGCAGATGGAGCCGACGGACGAGGCGACGATCGTGACGTGGAACCGGCGGATGGAGATCATCACGCCGTTCACCTCCGACCGCGTCGCCGTTCTGGCCGGATTCGACACGCTCTCGAAACGCTCGACCGGCGGCCCGTCGCTCAAGGCCGAACAGCAACGCATCCTGGAGACCGCGCTCGAGGACTACCGCAACTCCATCGCCCGCCGTTCGCCGCGCCAGAGCCAGTCGGACACGAGCCTCCCGGCGCGCGCGCTCATCGACAAGATCTCGTCCTACGCCACCATCTGGGGCGACCAGGTGCGCGACACCCAACGCGCGCTTTTTCAGAGCATGCACCTCATGCTCACGTCGCTCGGCGGCGTCCGCGGACGCAAGGTCATGGTCTACGCCGGCTCCTATCTGCCCGAACGCCCGGGCCTGGAGATCTTCCAGACGCTCTCGGCCATCGTTCCGAACTTCGAGACGTTCGCCGGCTCGGCAGTGAATCGTTTGAAGCCGCAGGCGGAAGAGATCCATCAGCTTGCGCGCCATGCGAACGCTGCTGGCGTCACGATGTACACCATCTTCCCCGAGGCTTCGAACAACGATCCGGCGGGGGAGGGTTTTCGATTTCAGGAGGATGCGAACACGCAGTCGGGGATGGAGATGCTGGCGCGCGTCACCGGCGGCACGATGGTGGCGAAGACGTGGAACTTCGACGTCGCGCTGAACAACGTCACGAACGATCTCTCCGCGTACTACTCGATCGGCTATCGCTCCGATCGCGACGACAAGCCGGGCGAGCACGACGTGGCGGTGCGGGCGAAGAATCGCGAGTACCGCGTCCGCACGCGCACGAGCTACGTCGTCCGTTCCTCGGAGGAACAGGTCGGCGACAGCGTGATCGCGAACCTCGTCCATCCCATCGAAGAGGGCGACATCCCGATCCGGTTGAAAGTCGGGACGCCGGAGCCGGCGGGGCGCGGCGCGTATCGCGTGATGCTCGACGTGATGTTCCCGTCCTCGGGCGTCACCGCGTTGCCGGATGGCGACAAAGTCGCGGGCGGCTTCACGATCTACATCGCCGCCGGAACACCGCACGGCTCGCTCTCCCCCATCTCCAAACGCACCGAGGCGCTGCGCGTGGCGCCCGAGACTTACAACGCGATGGTGCAGCAGAACTACCCGCTCGTTCTGCACTCGCAGGTGATGCTCGGCAAAGGGGAGAACATCCTCTCGGTCGGCATCGTCGATCAGATCAGCAACTCGGCAGGATTCGCACGGACCAAGGTCAATACACAATGATGCTCAGGCGCCTCTTCCCCATCCTCCTGTTCGCGTTCCCGCTCTTCGCCCAATACACGGAAAGCATCGAAGTCCGGGTGACGAACGTCGACGTCGTCGTCACCGATCGCAGCGGCAAGCCGGTCACCGGCCTCGGCCCCGAGGACTTCGTCATCCTCGAAGATGGGAAGCCGCAGACGATCACGAATCACTACGAAGTCGGGGAAGCGGCGATGGCCGCGACGACGACCGCGACCGGCGAAGACGTGCACGAGAGCCTCGAGCCGGCAGCCCCGGCGCCGACGCGGAAGCGACATTTCCTCTTTTTCATCGACAACTACTCGCTCACGTTCGAGCGCAACGGCGTGATGAAGTCGCTGCGCGGCTTCCTCGACCAAAACCTGCAGGACGGCGACGACGTGATGGTCGTGATGTGGGACCGCAATCTGAGCGTCGTTCAACCGTTCACGTCGGACAAGGCGGCGATCGCTGCGGCGCTGGCGAAAGTGCAGAAGGTCGGCCCCCACGGCGCGATGCTGGAGTCGGAGAAGAAGCGCGTGGTCGACCTCGCGTGGGAGACCTACCTCGCCTCGTTGTCGCTCTCGCAGTCGACGTCGCACTCGTTCGGCAACGGCGCGTCTTCCGCGAACCAGTCTCCAACGCCGGCTCCCGATCCCGCCTCGGCGCTCTCGCTCGCGCTCGCGTACTCCGAAGAAGCGCGGGCGTTGCAACGCCAACTGTTCGACGCGATGCACGCGATGCTCACGTCGATGGGCAGTCTGGAAGGACGCAAGGTGTTCGTCTTCGCCGGCGCCTACATGCCGGACGTTCCGGGGCTGGAGATCTTCGAGCGCTTCTCGGCGAAGGCCAACGGAAGCAACTCGGCGGCGTTCATCACGACCGACACGACGTCCAGCAAGCTGCCGTCGCATCACGAGGAGATCGCGAAGATCTCCCGCCATGCGAACGCGGAAGGCGTGACGATGTACACGATCTTCGCCGAAGATGCGGTGGACGTGCGGGACGATCCGCAGAAGTACCGCGAGTACAACAACAGCGCCGGGCCGATGTCCGCGCTCGCGGATCTCACCGGCGGTACGATGCTGACGAAGTCGTCGAACTACGATGCGATGTTCGAGACCGTCGCCCGCGACGCGAGCTCCTACTACTCCCTCGGCTATCGCTCCAACGACAACAAGCCCGGCCAGCACGCGATCGTGGTGAAGACGAAGGATCCGGCGTACACGGTGCGCTCGCGCAAGAGCTACGTCGTGAAGTCGGCCGACGAACGGATCGGCGACCGCGTGGCGGCGAACGTGGTGCAGCCGGCGCAGGAGAGCGAGATCGAAGTGAAGGTCGCCGTCGGCGAGACGAAGAAGCAGGCGCGCGGCGAGTTCCTCGTGCCGATCGACGTGACCATTCCGCCCTCGGCGGTGACGCTGCTCCAGGACGGCGACACGACGATGGCCGGGGGCTTCACGGTGTACATCGCGGCGGGCACGATGCGCGGCGGGATGTCCGCGGTGTCGAAGCGCGAACAAGCGATCCGCATCCCGAAGACGAACGTCGCACAGCTGACGGCGAAACCGCTGGTCTTCCACACCGAGGTGCTGCTCGGGAAGGGAGAGAGCATCGTTTCGATCGGCGTCGTGGATCGAATCAGCAACAGTGCCGGCTATGCGCGCGTGGTGGTGAAGACGTAACCGACGGGACGTGTCATTCTGAGCCGCGAAGACGGCGAAGAATCCGTACCGATCTTGCGCCGCGTTCCAAGGTACGGATCCTTCGCTTCCGCTCAGGATGACACCTCTCCTACAATCGCCGTCCAACATGAAACGTGCCGTCGTCGCCCTGCTGCTCTCCGTCTGCGCCGCCGCTTTCGCACAGGACGCCCCGCCCGAAAAGAAGGAGTCCAGCGCGCCGCCGAAGTCTTCTTCTTCGGAGGCGAAGGACAACATCGTCACGACGTCGCACACGATCGCGATCGGCGGCGAGACGATCAAGTACACGGCGAGGGCCGGCACGATGGTGATGCGCGACGAAGACGGCACGCCGCGCGCGAACATCTTCTTCGTGGCTTACACGAAAGACGGCGCGGATCCGGCGAAGCGGCCGGTGACGTTCACGTTCAACGGCGGCCCCGGATCATCTTCCGTGTGGCTGCACATGGGCTGCCTCGGCCCGAAGCGCGTCGTCTACAAAGATGATCTGGGCAATGCGGCAACGCCGCCGTATCGCACCGTCGACAACGAGCTGTCGATCCTCGACATCTCCGACCTCGTCTTCATCGATCCGGTGACGACCGGCTACAGCCGCGCGATCCCGGTGAAAGACGACGGCAAGTTCCACGGCGTCGATGCAGACATCCAGTCCGTCGGCGAATTCATCCGCCTCTGGACGACGCGCAATGCGCGTTGGAGCTCAGCGAAGTTCCTCGCCGGCGAGTCTTACGGAACGACGCGCGCGGCCGGCCTCTCCGGCTGGCTGCAGGAGCAAGGCCTCTTCCTCAACGGCATCGTGTTGATGTCGTCCATCCTCAACTTCCAGACGGCGCGTTTCGACAGCGGCAACGACCTGCCGTACATCCTCTTCCTGCCGACGTACACGGCGACGGCCTGGTATCACAAGAAACTGCCCGCCGATCTGCAGTCCGCCGGCCTGGAGAAAGCCGTCGCCGAAGCGGAAGACTTCGCCCTCGGCCCATACACGTCGGCGCTGATGAAAGGCGATCGCCTCGCGGCCGCCGAACGGCAGACGATCGTACAGAAGCTCACGCGCCTGACTGGACTCTCGGCGACTTACATCGAGCAGACGAACCTGCGCGTGAAAATCGACCGCTTCGACAAGGAGCTACTGCGCGAGAAACGCCGCACCGTCGGCCGCCTCGACGCGCGCTTCGCCGGCATCGACATCGACGCCGCGGGCGAACGTCCGGAGTACGACCCGTCGATGTCCGCGATCATGGGCGAGTACACAGCGGTGCTGAACGACTACGTGCGCCGCGAGCTGCGCTACGAGAGCGACCTGCCGTACGAAATCCTCACCGACCGCGTGCGGCCGTGGAGCTACGACCGCAACAACAATCGTTACGTCGACGTGGCCGAAACGCTGCGCGGCGCGATGAGCGAGAACCCTGACCTGAAGGTGTTCGTCGCGAACGGCTACTACGATCTCGCGACGCCGTTCTCCGCGACGCGCTACACGTTTGCGCGCATGGGCCTCGACTCCGAGCTGCGCAAGAACGTGACGATGGACTACTACGAAGCCGGCCACATGATGTACATCGACCGCAAGGCCCACGAGAAGCTGAAGGACGGCATCGCAAAGTTCATGAAGGACGCGATGTAATGTGGGAACGGGCTTCAGCCCGTTCCAGGACGGGCTGAAGCCCGTCCTCACGTTTACGATCCCAGCGCCTCCGACAACTCCGCATCCACCTTTCCCCTCACCGTACTCCGGTCGATGCCGAGCTGCGTCGTGCTGCGCAGCAGCTCGTCCGCGTTGAATACGCCAAGGACGCGATGTAACCTAAACGAACGTGGGGGCGGGCTTCAGCCCGCCCCGGAACCGGCTGAAGCCGGTTCCCACGTTTTTCACGTCTCCAACTCCGCCGACCACATCCACCCGTCGCCTTCATCGTACGGCGGTCGATGCCGAGCTGCGTCGCCGCTCTCGCGTAGTTGCCAACCAAACGTAGGGCCGGCTCTCCAGCCGGCCCGATATCGATGCTGGGCCGGCTGGAGAGCCGGCCCTACGTTTTTCACATCCCCAGCTCCTCCAACAACTCCGCATCCACCTTCGCCTTCACCGTGCGGCGGTCGATGCCGAGCCGCGTCGCGACTCTCGCGTAGTTGCGGTCCGCGGCGTAGAGCAGCGTCGTGTAGTTGCGCAGCAGCTCGTCGGCGTTGAGCGCGCCATGCACGATCGACGCAGCGATGCGTTGCCGCGCGTCCTGCACGGGGCGCGCGATCGCGGGCGCGTACGAGCCGCGCAGCATCACGCTGCGCACGCACTGTTCGAGCTCGCGGAAG
>JAFAVZ010000105.1 GCA_019242175.1 Acidobacteriota bacterium | reverse complement strand
GGGCTCGTGTGGGGTCGTAAGTATATAATCCGCAGCGCTTTGTTTCCCCAAAAACCGGGCTTTTTCCTCCCCCGCCCGAACTCTGTTCGCACCATTTTGTCGTCGAAGGAGAGACCGATGCCCGATCGGCGGTTCCTTTCGTCTTTGCTGCTGCTCGCGGCGCTTTTCGCATCCGCGTGCGGCCACTCCGGCGGCACGGAGCATCCCGCCGCGCAGGAGAATTTCGGCGTCCAGATGGCTCGCCAGAATCTGTGGCGCGAGGCGCTTTTCCGCTTCCAGCGCGCCGTCGAGCTCGACCCCGCTGATGCGATGGCGCACAACAATCTCGCCGTTGCGTATGAAGCAAACGGTGAGTTCGACGCGGCCGCGCGCGAGTACCGCGAGGCGCTCCGCCTCGACAAGAGCAACAGCTACATCCAGAAGAACTACTCGCGCTACGTCGAGTTCCTCTCCCGCAACAAGAAGCGCCAGAAAGGCGCGCCCGCTCCGGCCACCGCATCCACGCCGGCCAACGCAAAGCCGGCCGGCGCGACGACCGCGCCGCCGATGATGCCGCCCATGCCCGGCGCCGATCAGGCCCAGCCGCCCCAACCCGCACCGCCCCAGCCTCCGGAGGTCAGCAATGAGTAACCGCATCGCTGTCGTCCTCGCCGCGCTCCTCACGCCGCTCATCGCCTTCGCCGGCGTGCTCGAAGTGAAGCTCAAGCTGCCGGTGAAGCCGAAACTGCAGATCACCGGCGACGAGCGCATCGGCCTGGCGCCGTTCATCATCGCCACGAAGGGCGAGAAGAAGAGCGACCGGGCCGCGAAGGTCGACGTTCAGGCCGAGTTCCAGCGCTACATGCGCAAGCAGCTGACGAAGACCACGAAGCTGCGCATCGTCGACGTCCCGGCGACGCGCCTTCCGGGCACGGACGTCAAGGCGCTCGAAGCCTCGCCGGACTACTGGAAAGACCTCGGCCGCAAGACCGGCGCAGACTTCATCGTCTCCGGCGTCGTCGACTTCGACATCAACGACAAGTCGGGCTATCGAACCGAGGAGTACACGAATCCGGCGGATGGACGCACGTTCTATCGCCAGGTTCTCGTCGAGAGCACCGGCTTCGTTTTCGACATCGACATCGTCGTCTTCAACGCCGACACGGGCGAGAAAGTGCTGGAAGAGAACTTCCGCGACTTCAAGGAGTTCGACCAGCGCAACTACGACGAGCTGCTCGGCCTCTTCGAGAATCTCCGCGCGCTCGAGACGCAGCTCGTCGGCATCTTCGTCTCCCAGGAGACGTCGGCCAGCAGATACGTGTTCACGCAATAAGCGATCGGCAGTTTTGGAGGATTCGTGAAGCGACTCTCCGCAATCATCATCCTGACCGCATTGCTCGCCCCACGGGCATTCGCATTCGGCCAGAACAAGATCGTCTACGACAAGTTCAACTGGAACATCTACCACTCGACGCACTTCGACGTGTACTTCTACGACGAAGAGAAGCCGTCGCTGCAGAAGGTCGTGGACAACGCGGAAAGCGCCTACGACGATCTCTCGCGCAAGTTCAACTTCCAGATCTCGAAGAAGATCCCGTTGATCTTCTACGCCACGCACTCCGCGTTCGAGCAGACGAACGTCGACCTGAACTTCATCCCCGAGGGCGTGGGCGCTTTTGCCGAGCCGGCCCGGAACCGGATGGTGATCCCGATCGACACGACGGACGAGAAGCTGCTCCAGCTCATCACCCACGAGCTGACGCACATCTTCGAGTACGAGATCCTCTTCCAGGGGAAGCTGGGCAAGACGGTGACGGCGAATCCGCCGACGTGGCTGATGGAAGGCCTCGCATCTTTCATGGCCGGCGACGAAGACTCGAAGGACCGCATGGTCCTGCGCGACGCGGTCGTCAACGATCAGGTGCCGCCGATCACGCGCAATCCGCGGGGCTACTTCGCGTACCGCTTCGGCCACGCGGTGTTCTCGTACATGCAGCAGAAGTACGGCTGGGAAGGATTGCGCGACTTCATTTATGAATATCGCAACACGCTCGGCTCTTCCGTCGACAAGGCGCTGAAACGCGCGTTCGACGTGACGCCGGACGAGTTCGACTCGCGCTTCCGCACCTGGCTGCGCAAGCAGTATCTGCCCGCATTGATCGCGAAGGGTGAGCCGCTGGAGTACGGCGATCCTTTCCGCATCAACACGGACTATCCGAGCGATGAGCTCTCGCCTGTGCCGTCGCCGTCCGGCGATCTGCTCGCCGGCTTCACGACGTACAAGGAAGACATCGACGTCGTCCTCTTCAACATCCCGGAGCGCAAGCTCCTCAAGAACCTGACCGCCGGCTACACGAACCGCTACGAGTACGCGATCGCGCAGTCGTTCACGGTCGGGCCGGTGATGGGCCGCGACATCGGCTTCGCGCCCAACGGCGACCAGGTCGCGATCTTCGTGAAGAAGGAGCGCGGCCGCAATCTGCTCCTCATCAATCCGGTGACGGGCGACACGGTGAAGTCGATTCCGATGAAGGTCGAGCAGCAGCTCTCGCCGGTTTACACGCGCGACGGCAAAGCCATCGCCTTCTCCGGCTTCCTCGGCAATCAGCCGGACATCTTCCTCTACAACCTCGAGTCGGGCGATCTCACGAATCTGACGAACGACAAGTTCTTTGACGCCGCGCCGGTGTTCTCGCCGGACGGGAAGTGGATGGTGTATTCGTCCGTCGTCGACGGTTACGCGAAGCTGTTTCGCCTGAACGTGGCGAATCCAACGGAGCGGTATCAGTTGACGAGCGGCAAGTGGAACGACGCCGACGCGTACTTCAGCCCGGACGGCAAACGCATCTTCTTCGCCTCCGACAAACAGACCGGCCGCAACATCGAAGTGGCGGCGAACATCCTGGAAAAGGCCGAAGACGCGGCGAAGCGCGAGGGCGATACGCCGAAGGCGAATCCCGAGCTCTACGCGGCTTACAACATCTACTCGCTGAACCTCGAGACCGGCGACGTGCTGCAATACACGGACGTCGTCGGCGGCTGCTTCACGCCGGTCGTGTTCACGAGCACGAACGGCAAGGAGCGGATGGTCTTCGCGTCGTACTACAAACGGCGCTGGCAGCTGTTCTCCGCGCCGACGGACAAGCCGCTGCACGAGGCGGAGAAGACGACGCTGCCTTCCGCGCCGCTCCTGGCGAGCGAGCGCACGGCCTTCCAGCCGCCGGTCGAGGTGGCGATCGACGAAGAGAAGATCGAGCGCCCCCGGGACTTCCGTCTGTTCATCGACGACGTGCAGGTCAACGCCGGCGTGAGCTCCGATCAGCTCTTCGTGTCGCGGTCGGTGATCTTCATGAGCGACATGCTCGGCAACCGCCGCTTCATCGCGTCGCTCGATTCCGTATCGTCGTTCTCGAACTTCGACTTCCTCTACTTCGATCTCCACCGCCGACTGAACTGGGGCGTGCGCCTCTTCGACAACCGCTCGTTCTTCACCACGCCGAACTTCGAGACGGGGCGCAACGATCGCGTGCAACAGCTCTATCGCGAGACCGGTGCGGTCGGCATCCTCAGCTATCCGTTCACGCGCTATCACCGCGTGGACTTCGGCTTCGGCTACCAGTCGCGCACCATCGCGTTCCCGATCTTCCAGCCCCAGCCCGACGGCAGCTCGACGCTCGCCTTCATCGAACGGCGGGACAGTTTCCCGATCGCGAGCGCGTCGTTCTCCGGCGACTCGACGATCTTCAAGTCGTTCGGCCCGATCTCCGGCCGCCGCTACGAAGTCGGCGTCGCGTACGCGCCGGACACGAAGAACGGCGGCACGCTCACCTCCGACTACACCGCGGAGTTCCGCCAGTACCTGCAGCTCAGCTCCCGCACGCTGCTCGCGGCGCGCGTCTTCGGCGGCTACTCCGACGGCAACTTCCCGAACTTCTACTACTTCGGCGGCCTGAACACGCTCCGCGGATACGACTTCCGCTCGCTCGTCGGCAACCGCGCCGCCTTCGCGAACTTCGAGTTCCGCTTCCCGCTCGTCGACGTGCTCGCGACGCCGGTGCTCACGCTCCAGCAGGTGCGCGGCGCGCTCTTCTTCGACGTCGGCGCCGCGAACTTCGAGGGCCAGCCGTTCAAGTTCGTGCAGGACGGAAAGCTCGTCGACGGCAAAGCCTCCGTCGGCTACGCCGTCTCCTTCGACTTCCTCGGGCTGGAGTTGCACTGGGACTTCGCGAAACGCTTCAACGGCAAACAGACCGAGGGGAAATACCGGACGAGTTTCTGGATCGGAGAGACGTTCTGATGCGGAAGGTGAAACTGCAGATGCAGATGACCGTCGACGGCTTCGTCGCCGGTCCGAACGGGGAGCTGGACTGGATGTCGTTCGCGATGGACGAGCCGGTCGTGGCGCTCATCAATGAGCTGATCGACACCAGCGACGCGATCCTGATGGGCCGCAAGATGTCAGACGGCTTCGTGAAGTACTGGGAAGGCGTTCCGCCCGATTCGCCCGAGTACCCGTTCGCGTGCAAGATGGTGGACGCGCCGAAGATCGTGTTCAGCCGTACCGTCGATCACGTGCCCGGCGAAAACGTGCGCGTGGAGAAGCGCCCGCCGGCCGAGGTGGTGGCGGAGCTGAAGGCGCAGGAAGGGAAGGACCTGCTCGTGTACGGCGGCGCGACGTTCGTGTCGTCGCTCATCGAACAGAACCTCGTCGACGAGCTGCACTTCTTCGTGAACCCCGTGGCGATCGGCGAGGGGATGCGCGTGTTCCATGGACGCACGCCGCTGGAACGCATCGGATCGGCAGCTTACGGCGGCGGGAAAGTGGTGAACAGCTACAAGCTGGCTTAGGGCGTTCGCTGCACGCATGACCTTCGCCCGCCGTTTTCCCGGCGCATTCGTTTGGCTGACGTTCGCCGTCGCTCTCTACGTCAACGTCGCTCTGCTGGAGCCGAACGCGCCGCTGTTGCCGTTGCCGCTCAGTCAGAGCGTCGCGGTGACGGTCGGGATGTTGCTGTTCGCGGTGGCGCACTCGATCCGGCTCATCGGCGGACGCACGACCGCGATCTTCTTCGTGATCGCGGCCGTCGTGTCGTGGTTGTTCGAACAGGTGGGCGTGGCGAGCGGCTTCGTTTACGGCGCTTATCACTATGGCGATCAGCTCGGCGCGAAGCTCGGTCACGTGCCGATCCTGATTCCGCTCGCCTGGTTCATGATGATCTACCCGAGCTATGTGATCGCCAGCCTCATTTTCGACGGCCGGCCGTTCGCGGTCGGCGGCGGCACCGCGCGAATCTTGTGGCGGGCGATCCTCGCCGGGATGGTGATGACAGCCTGGGACATCGTGATCGATCCCGGCATGGCTGCGTCCGGAGTGTGGACGTGGGAGCACGGCGGCCCTTACTTCGGCGTGCCGCTGCGGAACTTCGCCGGCTGGATGCTGACGACCGTCACCGTGTACATCCTATGGGGAGTGCTCGCGCGACGCGTGGAGCGCATCGCGTCAACAACGAGTCTCGCCATCCTGCCCGTGATTTGCTATGCCGTGCTCACGCTTCGCTACGCGTACTACAACGAGCACGGCGTGCTGGGCGTCGTGGCCTTGTTCGCCATGGGCTTCCCGGCCCTGGCCGCATTCAGTCGAGCTGTAACTCCGGAGCGCACATGACCATGGACGTTCTGTTCATCCACGGCGGCGGAGACGACGGCTACGGAGCCGACAAACCGCTGGCCGAGTCTCTGCGGCACCATCTCGGCGCCGACTACAAGGTGCATTTCCCGAAGATGCCGAGCGAGGAACTGCCCGACTTCGGCTGGCTGGACAAGATCGGCAAGGAGATGGATGCCCTCGCGGGACCGATCGTGCTCGTCGGCCATTCGCTCGGCGCGTCGATGCTGCTGCGGTACCTGTCCGAACGCGCCGTGAGCCGTCCCATCCGCGGCCTGTTCCTCCTCGCGACGCCGTTCTGGTCCGGCGACGAGGATTGGAAAAGCGGCCTGAAACTGCGCAAGGATTTCGCGCGCACGCTGCCGAAGGACGTGCCGATTTTCCTCTACCAGAACGAGGACGACGAGGAGGTCGACCAGGCGCAGTTCGCGGTCTACCGGAAGGAGCTGCCGCAGGCGACCGTGCGCGTATCGCCGACGGGCGGCCATCAGTTCAACGACGATTTGGAAGTGGTCGCGCGCGATATCGCCGGCGTCTGATGAATACGGCATATCCGATCCGGTGGTCGACCTCCGAACCGCCTCGCTAGTCCGGGAGTGCGATCTCCGTCCACGGCATCTTGCGCACGGCGAGGACGCGTTCGTCGAGCTGGTCCTGCGTCGCGGAGTTGCCGAGGCTGCGTTGCACGTAGGCGATCTCCGTGGAAACGAGCTTCACGGCGAGAAGGCGGGCCGCCGCTTTCCGGATGTTCGTTTCGGAGACGGTGACTCTGGTCGCAGCTTTGCCGGCCGGACGCGGTGTGCGGGTCTTCATGAGGGAGGCTCCTTGGCCGAAAGGCCATTCACCTGCGGATCTAAGAAGGTGGGTTGAGATCGGCGACTTAGTTCAGCGATCTCAAGCGTGAGGAAGATCCCTCGACACCCCACGGTACACTACGCCCCGATCAGAGTCGAGCCACGCGACGGAATGCATCACTCCTCGATCGCCTCGACTCCCATCTCCTTCAATCGCGCGAGGTGCTCCCGCATGTGTTGCAGCGCTTCGTCCGAGTGGCCCGCCCAATCCGTGATCTCGCCCGTCACGCGCAACGGATCGCGCGTGCGGTAGGACTTCGTTGGATTGCCGGGAAAGCGCCGGTTCGTCAGATTGGGATCGTCTTCGTACGGGCCGGTGGGCTCGACGACGTAGATCCGGCCGCGGCCCTCACCGACCGCCAGCTCGGCGCCCCACGTTGCGGCATCGAGCGTCTCGGTGAGATAGACCCACGCCGCCTTCTTCCGCGATCCGTAGTTGGACGCGTAGCCGGCGCCGATCAGATCGCCGAGCTGAAGGTCGGCCTTCGTGCCGTGGTAGAAGATGGATGCCATGGGCGCATGGTCTCACGCGGGACTTCAGCAGCGAGCGTCGCGACCGCTGCTGCTGCGGATCGGTGAGCTCAGTTACTGCGGATCTGCGAGTCCGTCTCTGCCAGCTCCGCAATGTCTGCGAAATATCGACGATGCGTACGTCGCAGCGCCTGTTCATTTGCCGCTTGGAGAAGCACGACCTCTCGTTTGACTCCGTCGCGGAGCTGCGCTAATTCAGTGTTGAGGCGGCTGTCTTCAGCGAACCGGCGATCTGCGTCATGGAACATCTGAATGTTCGTGAGTTCGCCGCGCGCGCGGTCATAGTCGATGAGGAAAATCATTGTGCTTCCGGCTCTCCGTTTGTAACGGCAGCGATGATTTCAGTGAGTCTTGTCAGGTACTCTAGCTTCATCTGATGCAATTCAGTGCTGCCGAAAGTAGAGTTGAGCTCCGTTAACGCGGCTTCGAGAGCCTCGATTCGAGCGATCAACGTCGTAGCAGCATCTAGTGTCCCGCGCACGTCCGGTGGGCCGCCGCCATATTTGATCGCCGGATCGACGACATCCGCGAATTTCTCACATATCTCTGCCCAAGCGTGCTGAAGCGACGTGCGCACTTGTACTTCAATCGGTTTCTCGTCGGTTCTGACGATGACGTGGACAGCGCGATATCCATGACTAGGCTTCAGTCGTCGGTCTACGACGGTCGCGGCGGCAAATTCATGTTCCAGCTGTTGGACAAGTCCATTCTGCCGCTGAATATCCGCGACCACGATGCGGCAGCCAGCGATATCTTGCATTTGCGACAGTCGTAATGACTCGCGATTCAACTTTTCAATGATCGAGTTCGTGGACTTCGCCGGTCGACCGCTCACCGGAGCTCCGAGAACTTGCTTCAATTTCTCGATGGTACGGTCGTAAGCCGGCCCGAAAGATCTTCGGTATTCGTCGAGCGCTCTGAGCTCGTCTTCGCCGTAAGCCTGGCTGCGTAGCTTTTCGCCGAGGCGGTCGACTTGGCTCTTGCTCGGTTGCACTCGACCGGTATTCTAACGTGGAGGCACCGTCGCCTCGGGGCGTGGTTGGCGCCGTGTGAGTCTCTCACGCCGCGCGTGGACGTTTGCGCCGGTCGGCGATCGTCTCGCGCAGGAACTTCAGCAGCGCGCGTTCTTCCTTCGACAAACCGATGCGTACCACGGGGCTGCCTTTCGCCTGTTTGCGCAGCACCTCGAACGGTTTGCCTTCCATGTACTCGTCGAGGAGGCGAGGACACACGTAAGACGAGCGGCAGACGGCGGGCGTGTTGCCGAGCTGCTCGGACGTGGCCACGATCGCTTTTCGCACGCGCCGTTTGCGCTCGGTCTTGCTCGGCGCCTGACCGAGCATCGCCAGCGCGATGGAGCAGAGCAGCGTGCCGGCCCACGTCCGGAAATCCTTCGCCGTGAAGTCCTCGCCGACCACGGCCTGGATGTAGTCGTTCACGTGGCGATCCTTCACGTCGACCAGCCGGCCGTGGCTGAGGAACTTGAACAGCTCCGTCCCGCGCATCTTCTTCAGCTCCGCCACGACCTTCGCCACCTCGGCATCGGAGATCGCGCGTTGCTGTTTCTTGCGCCACTTGCCGACGTAATCGAACAGCAGCGTTTCGCCCTCGAGCGAGACGTGCTTGCCGAGGATCGTGGTGAGGCCGTAGGTCGACTCGGAACGCGCGCTCTTGTCGTTGCCGACGCGGAAGAAGCCCTGGTCGATGAGGCGCACGATCGAGGCGAGCACGCGTTGGCGGTCGAGCTCCTCGCCTTTGAGGTCCTTCCGCACGCGGGCCCGCAGCCGGGGGAGCGCCTCGCCGAATTCGACGACGCGGCGGAACTTCGCCTCCTCGCGCTCGGCGCGGAAGCGGGGGTGATACAGGTATTGCGTCCGCCCTTTCTTGTCTACGCCGAGGGCTTGGAGGGGAGCGGCGTCGGTACGGGCGATGCGGACGTCCTGCCACGCGGGTGGAATCCGCAGTTTGCGGATGCGGGCCAACGTCTTCTCGTCGCGGATCGTATTGCCGTCCGGCTTGCGATACGAAAAGCTCTCCTTCGTTCCCTCGCGGCGGATGCCATGGAGGTCGAGGTTGCCTCTGCGGCGAACGCCTCTGGCCGGCATGTCGCGGCGGATTTTTGCGAGAATGGTGCCGTTGACCGCCGAGCGCCGCTCCCTGATCGCCCTGTCGATCCTCGTCGCGCTCACGCGCTTCCTCGCTCTCTCCCGCACGCTCTGGGATTGGGACGAGGCGCTCTTCTCGCTGGCGCTGCACGATTACGACGTGGCGGCGCACCATCCGCACCCGCCCGGCTTCCCCCTTTTCGTCGCGCTCGCGCGGGTGATCCGCGTGGTCGTGACGAGCGACTTCCGCGCGCTGCAGATCGTGACGATGCTAGGCGCGTTGCTCGCGTTTCCCGCGCTTTGGCTCCTCGCGCGGACCTTGAAGTTCCCGCCCGTGACGGCGGCCGTCGCGGCGACGCTATTCTCGTTCCTGCCGAACGTCTGGTACTTCGGCGGCACTGCGTTCAGCGACGTGCCGGCGGCGATTGCGGTCGTCGCCTCCGCCGCCTTCCTCCTCCGCGCCGAAGACCGCCGTTCCTACCTCCTCGGCTGTCTCCTTCTCGGAGTCTCCATCGCGTTCCGCCCCCAGAACGTGATGCTCGGCGCGTGGCCATTTCTGTGGGGCTCGTGGCTGCGCGTGCGCCAGCGCAAGAGTGATCTCCTGCTCGGCGGCGTGATTGCGGCGACGGTCGTGATCGCGGCTTACGGCGGCGCGGCGCTCGCAACCGGGCCGCAGCGCTATCGCGACGCGGTCGATGCGCACCGCAAGTATGTCCTGCAGATCGACTCGTATCACAATCCCGGACGGCCACCGCTCGGCGAGCTGGCGCGCGACTTCGCGATCGATCCGTATCGCGCAGGCAAGATCTCCACGATCCTCGGCGTCTTCGCCGCCATCGGGCTGCTGCGCTTCCGGAGCGGGACGCGGCACGCGCTGCTGACGTTCGGGCCGTTCTTCCTCTTCGCCTGGCTGATGCTCGACGTGACGAGTCTGAGCCGGCTCTCGATCGGCTACATCCCGCTCCTCGCGCTCCTCGCGGCGGAAGGGATGCGCACACTTGCGGAGCTCGTGCGCCACGCGCGTCTGGCGATGCTTCTCCAGGTCGTTTTCCTCCTCGGCATCCTCGCTCGGCTCGTGCCGTGGACGGCGTCGGCGTTGCGCGAGCCGCGGCGCAACGTTTCGCCGACGGTCGCCGCGCCAATGTGGATCCGCGAGCATCTCGATCCGCGCGCGGTCACGATCTACGTACACGACTCGATGAGCCCGTTCTCCGAATACCTGCTGAAGGACTACCGCCAGGTGCACGTCGGCGACGACTTCCGCATCGACAAGATCGCCGACGCGTACAACGCATGGCTGCTCACCGTCGGAACGAGCGGCTCGGCGGATGCGATCAACTTCGTGCGCAAACGCGGGCATCTGTGGAACATCGACCATCACGGATACTTCGAGGCGTCGGTGCAGCCACTGGCCGACCGCGCGCAATTCGTCGACGGGTGGTACGGAGAGGAGAGCGTGGAGGAGCACGCGTGGCGATGGATGTCCGGCCGCTCGTTGACGAAGCTGCCGGCGTTGCGCGGCAACGGACAGCTGGCGCTCGCGTTGTACGTTCCGCTCGATGCGTTGCCGAAGCCGCCGACGGTCACCGTGACGTTCAACGACGCGGTGATCGACACGTTCGTCGCGGCGAAGAGTGAGATGGCGCGCAGCTACTCGCTCGTCTCCCGCGACGGCGCGCCGAACGAGCTGCGCATCGAAACGGACGGCGTCGTGAATCCCGCGCGCATGGGCAAAGGCGGCGACTCCCGAGACCTCGGCCTGCAATTGCGCGGGCTCACGTGGAAGGCGCAATGAAAGGCTGGTGGCGCTCGCTCGCCGTCGCGCCCGAGCCGCTGACGCGCGCGCAACGCTGGGCGGTTGTGGCCCTCACGCTGGTCACTGCGATTACCCGCTGGCTCGCGCTTTCACGGACGCTCTGGGATTGGGACGAGGCGCTCTTCTCGCTCGCGTTGCGGCATTACGACGTCGCGGCGCATCATCCTCATCCGCCCGGTTTCCCGCTCTACATCGCGACGGCGAAAGTCTTCCAGCTCTTCCTGAGCGACTTCCATGCGCTGCAGGCGGTGAGCTTCCTCGCCGCCGTCGCCATCGTCCCCGCGATGTTCCTCCTCGGCCGCGAGCTGCGTGCCGGCTTCCGCGTGTCGCTGCTCGGCGCGGCGCTGCTCGCGTTCTTTCCGAACGTCTGGTTCTACGGCGGGATGGCGCTCAGCGACGTGCCGTCGATGACGCTCGTCGTGCTCGCGGTTGCGTTGCTGCTCCGTTCGTGTCGCAGCGACGCCGCGCTTTGGGGCGCCGCAATCGCCGCGGCATTCGCAGCTGGATATCGGCCCCAGAACCTGGCGATCGTGCTCGCGCCGGCGTTGATCGCCGCGCCGCACGTACTGCGTCGCAGCGTTTTGCGCGCGCTGGCCGCGGTCGTCTGTGGCTTCGCGATCATCGTCGCGAGCTACGGCATCGCGGTGCAGTCGAGCGGCGGCTGGACGCGCTATCACGAGCGGTTGCGCGAGCATCAGTCTTACATCACGCACACCGATTCGTTCCGCGCGCCGGGGCGTCCGCCGCTCTGGCGGCTCGTCGACAACTTCTTCATCTGGCCGTATCACTACGCGCCGATCAACATCCCGGTCGCGGCGCTCGTGCTCGTTTCCGGCGTCGTGACGCTCGTGCGCCGCCGCGCGCCGCAGCTCGCGTTGCTCGCCGCGTTCGGCCCGTTCTGCGCGCTCGCGATCCTGCTGCTGGATCGATTCAGCGTCAGCCGCTTCTCCGTCGGCTACGCGCCGCTGATCGCGTTATTCGCCGCCGACGGCGCAGAGTTGTTGTTCCGCCGCTGGAGCTCCGCCGTCGCCGCAGTGCTGATCGCGATGATGGCGTTCTGGACGCTGCCGTCGCTGCGCGAAGTGCACGAGCATGCTTCGCCGCCGTTCCGGGCGATGCACTCGATTCCAGCGAAAGGCACGGTTTACGTCGACGACGCGATGACCGTGTTCGCCGATCTCTACCTGCCGAAGGAGCGCGTGGTGAAAGACGCGCCGCTCGCGGTGTGGCGCGATGGCGACACCGCTTGGTTCGTCGCTGAGGCGCCTGGGGCGTTTCATCGCGAACGCGCCGCTCTGTGGGATCTCGCGCGGCAGCGCTACTTCGACGCGCGCATCACGCCGTTGCCTCGCGTCGCGTTCGGCGACGGCTGGTACGACGAAGAAGGCGGGGCGTGGCGATGGATGCGCAGCCGGTCAGTGATGACGTTGCCGCCGGGCGGTGGACGTCTCTCCATCTGGCTCTACGCGCCGCTCGACGCGCTGCCGACGCCGCCGACGATCACCGTCCGCCTCGACGGCCGCATCGTCGATCAGTTCCAGCCCGGCGTCGCGGAGTTCCTGCGCACGTACGAAACGAACGGCGCGCGCGAGCTCGTCATGGAGACGACGGGCGCCATCCGCACCGGCGACACGCGCGAGCTGGGGCTCAAGCTGAACCGGCTCGAGCTCAGCCTGTCATCCTGAGCCTCGCAGGCGGCGAAGGATCTCCCGATGCGGGCGATCAGCGTCCAAGCCGGGAGATCCTTCGCCCTCTTCGGGGCTCAGGATGACAAGTGCGTTTCGGGTGTCAGGATGACAAGTACGTTTTGGGTGTCAGGATGACAAGTACGTCTTGGGTGTCCGGATGGCAAGTGCGTTTCGGGTGTCATCCTGAGCCGCGTAGACGGCGAAGGATCTCCTGATGCGGGCGATCAGCGTCCAGGCCGGGAGATCCTTCGCCCTCTTCGGGGCTCAGGATGACAAGTACGTTTCGGGACTCAGGATGACAAGTGCGTTTCGGTTGTCAGGATGACAAGTACGTTTTGGGTGTCCGGATGGCAAGTGCGTTTCGGGTGTCATCCTGAGCCGCGTAGACGGCGAAGGATCTCCTGATGCGGGCGATCAGCGTCCAGGCCGGGAGATCCTTCGCCCTCTTCGGGGCTCAGGATGACAA
>JAFAVZ010000094.1 GCA_019242175.1 Acidobacteriota bacterium | reverse complement strand
TCCTCGTCGAGCTCAACGCCGCGTTGAAGCGTGACGATCGCGAGGCAGTCTCCCGGATGATCGCGTATCCGGCCAGGATGTGGGACGGCCGGCGGACGGTCATCGTGCGCAACGCACGGGAGCTCGACCGCCGCTTCGCCGCGGTCTTCACGCCGGAGTTGAGGCGGCTGCTTCGCGCGGCGTCTTCGAAGACGGCCTGGGCGAACTGGCGAGGCGTGATGTTCGAGAGCGGCCGCATCTGGCTCGCCGCCGGCGAAGACGAACGATTGCGCATCCAGACCATCAACGAACCGGTGAAGGCGGAGTAGCGAGTCATGGAGCGTGACCTGACGCCGGCACAACGCGCGCTCGCCGAGCGGATGAGCGAGATCTCCGAAGAGACGTATTGCGCCGGCTGGATGATGGATCTCGAGCTCGACTTGTGGAGCCTCGTTCTTGCCGGGGAAGGCACATATGGTGGGTACTCCTTGACCCGAGAGGAGGTCGCCGAGTTGCGGGCTCTCTCCGATGCGTGTGGCGGTTGGATCGTCTTCGACGACACCACCTGGGAGACGTGGGTTCCGCTGGACGAATGGCAGCGCCGCTTCAGCGCGCGGTGAGCAACTGCCCCCGCGGCCCGACCTCCGCGCTCGTCATCCGTCCCAGCTTCAACAGCCGCAGGTGAATCGCGCTCCGCGTGCGCCCGTGCGCGACGGCGATCTCGGCGACCGAGAGGCCGGCGTCGAACTCGTAGCAGAGTTGTGAGTCCTCGCCGTCGTCCCATCGGTTGCCGGCGGCGGCCGGGGCGGGAGGGCGGGCGCGGGACGTAGACCGCAGCGTCTGCACGGCGGATTGCAGCGCGACGGTCTCGTCGGGCGTGACGGCTTCGTGCATGCGGATGGCGAGCGATTCGAGCGTCGTGGCGATTTGTTCCGTATCCATGCCGAAAACCATACCTCGGCGGGTGACAACGGCTACGGCGCGTAGAAAGCGGGCGTACGGGGCGGGGGAAAAGCGGACGAATGGGGAAGAAGCGTCTACTTCACGTAGCCCTTGCGCACGGAAGGATGTTGGCTGATGAACGTCGCCAGGCCTTCGCCGGCCAGGGCCAGCCGTTTCATCTCCTCCACGTTCTCCCGGCCGGCGCTCGTGTACGTGTAGAGATACGGGCCGCCGGTGAGGAACTGGATGCGGATGAAGTCGTCGCCGATCTCGAAGCCGGCGATGCCGGAATCGCCCTTTCGATTTAAGTAAGGTCGCATAGCACCTGGAGTATAGATGTACAATCCGCCGCTGTAGTAGGAGCCTAGGGGTGGCCGTCACGGCCTGAGATCAGACCCTCCGAACCTGACCCGGTTAGCACCGGCGTAGGGAAGGCAAGTTTGAGTCACTCATTCCTCGAGGACTCCTCGACGACTTCTGAACGGAGGTTTTCGATGAGTGTCCGTCTCGCAGTTCTCTCTTTTCTCTTCACCTTTTCCACCACCGCCGCCACCTTGCGCGGCATCGTCAAAGACACGGCCGGCCAGCCCTTGGGGGGCGCGACCGTTTCGGTCGAAACGCAGAGCGTCGAAACGCAGCCGGACGGAACCTTTGCGCTCACATTGTCAGACGGCCGATACACGCTGCGCGTTTCGCGCGCCGGATTCCAGGGCGCCACGAAGAGCGCGACGACCGGGGAAGACGTCGAGGTCGCATTGAAGCCGGCGCTGAGCGAGAGCATCATCGTGTCCGGCATCCGCGCCGAGGATGAAGTGCCGGTGACGAAGACGAACGTCGGGCGCGCGGAGATCGAGAAGCGCTATCACCAGCAGGACATCCCGGAGCTCCTGCGCAATGTCCCCTCCGTCAATACATACGCGGAGTCGGGGCTGGGCGGCTCGGGATATTCGTACATCACGATGCGGGGCATGAGCGCGTCGCGCGTCAATTACACATTGGACGGCGTTCCGCTCGCGGATTCGGAGGATTTCGGCGCGTACTTTGCCGATTTCCCCGATCTCGCCCATTCGCTGCAGAGCATTCAGGTGCAACGCGGCGTCGGCACGTCGACCGTCGGCTCACCGT
>JAFAVZ010000088.1 GCA_019242175.1 Acidobacteriota bacterium | reverse complement strand
CTTCTCCATCGGCGTGCACTCCAGCACCACGCCGTCTTCGAGAACGATCGGCTCGTCGGACACATCGACGTAGCCGCACGCGTGGTACAGCCGCTCGCCGCTGCGCAGCGCGACGAGTTGCAGGCGGCGGAAGCCGGCGGCCGCCGCGTGCTCCTCACAAAGCTCGAGGATGCGCCGGCCGATGCCTTGGCGCGCGTGCGACGAGCGGACGAACATCGCCCGGACGTGCGCCGCGTCGACGGCGGGATCGAGCATCGCGTCGTCATCGGCGGAGGCCGCGCTGCCGGCGTAAGGCTTCCGCCGCCGGCTCCAGCCGCCGCAGCCGACGACCGCATCGCCATCGACGGCGACGAAGTACGTGCCGTCGCCGATCAGCTGTTCATCGGGGCGGGCCACGAACCGAATCGCGCTCGCAACCTGCTGCGGCGAATAAACTTCGGCGCCGAGCTGCTCGAGCGACTCGCGCATCACGTCGGCGATCGCCGCCATGTCCGCCCGCGTCGCGAGGCGATACGCGATCATGCCTGCACCGCCCGGCGCAGCGCCGCTCGGGCCAGGAGGCGCGTGGAGTCGAGCGTCGGCAACGGCGAGCTCCCGTCGTTCATGATCAGAGGGATCTCGGTGCAGCCGAGGATGACGGCGTCACAGCCTTCGTCCTCCTTCAGCCGCCCGATCACCTGCTGAAAGTACGCGACCGCCTCGAAGACGCCATAGACGAGCTCGTCCATGATGATCCGGTTGATCTCGTCCCGCTCTTCGACGGTCGGCCGCACCAGCTCCAACCCGTTTTCAGCGATCTTCACCGGGTAGACGTCGCTGTCCGTCAGCCAACGCGTTCCGGTCAGCCCGATGCGCCGAAATCCGCGCGCTTTCGCCTCGCTCGCGACGACGCCCGCAATGTGCAGCCACGGCTTTGGCGAACGGCTTTCGATATAAGGAAGCGCCTGATGAATCGTATTGTCCGGACAAATGAGAAATTCGGCGCCGATGCTGGCCAGCTTATGCGCCGAATCCAACATCAATTCGCCTACGGCTGCCCAATCATTGCGGTATATGGGCTTCATGTATTCGCCAAGGGAGTGCGTGTGCATGGAGACTTCGGGGTGATCGTGCGGACCGAGGAGCGCTGCCCCTTCGATGCAGATCGTGCGGTAACAGAGCGCGGCCCCTTCCGCGGAGCAGGCGACGATTCCGATGTGCTGCGGCATTCCGATATTGTCGCCTACTGATGCGATCATGTCTGCCATGAGCATCTCCGATCGCGAGATCGTCAACACGCGCCTTCTCGACGCTTCGCGGGAACGCGTCTTCGCCGCGTCCGGAGCGACGCAACCGTGAGCGCGTGGCGCGACCCCGAACGGTGGCGCGGCCTGGTCGATGGGACGCATTGTCCGATCTGCCTGCGCGGCAAGCCGCTGAACGTCATCCGCGAGTTGGAGGCGTCGTGGCTCACGATGTCCGAAGAGGCGCCGATGCGCGGGTATGTTTGCCTCGTGGCGCGGACGCACGTCATCGAATTGCACGAGCTGCCGGAGCCGGACGCGTTCATGCGCGATATGCGCACCGTTTCGCAGGCGGTCATGAAGGCGACGGGCGCGATCAAGCTCAATTACGAGATCCACGGCAATACGCTCCCCCACCTGCACGTGCATTTCTTTCCGCGCTATGTAGGCGATGCGTTCGAAGGACGGCCGATCGATCCGAAATCGGTATTGGGGCCGGTCTATGAGGCGGGCGAATTCGTGAAGCTACGCGAACGCATTGTGGAACTGGTCGGAGCATGACCGAGCCGCATCGTGTCATCCTGGGCCGCGCAGACGGCGAAGGATCTCCTGATGCGGGCGATGAGCGCACGTGCCAGGAGATCCTTCGCGCTCGTCGGCGCTCAGGATGACAAACGCCGCACAGGTGTCATCCTGAGCCGCATAGACGGCGAAGGATCCGTACCGATCTTGCGCTGCGTTCTAAGGTACGGATCCTTCGCTGCGCTCAGGATGACAAAGCCGCATCGTGTCATCCTGAGCCGCGCAGACGGCGAAGGATCTCCTGATGCGGGCGATGAGCGCACGTGCCGGGAGATCCTTCGCGCTCTTCGGCGCTCAGGATGACAAAGCCGCACAGGTGTCATCCTGAGCCGCGCAGACGGCGAAGGATCTCCTGATGTGGGCGATGAGCGCACGTGCCAGGAGATCCTTCGCGCTCTTCGGCACTCAGGATGACAAAAGCCGCACAGTGTCATCCTGAGCCGCGCAGACGGCGAAGGATCTCCTGATGCGGGCGATGAGCGCACGGGCCAGGAGATCCTTCGCTGCGCTCAGGACGACACCTGCGCGCTCAGCACCAGCTCCACCGCCTTCTGCGCGCATCCCCAGGACAACGTGAACCCCGATCCTCCGTGTCCATAGTTGTGCACGACCGGCCGCCCATCCGCGAGCGTTCCGCGTTCCACGCGTACGCCGGAGGCGCGGAAGGGGCGGAGGCCGACGCGGGCCTCGCGTAGCGTGAATGTCTGGCCCGAGACGCGGGTGCACTCCTCCACGATCTTCGTCGTCACGGCGGGGTCGGCGGTCTCGATCATCGACCGTTCGTTCACGCCGCCGAGCACGCAGTCGCGGGAGCGAGGGATGATGTACGTCAGCGGATCGTCGTCGCAAACGAGCGCATACGGCAGCGCGATCGGCTCCACGAGCGCGACCTGGCCGCGGAGCGCCTCGACGCCGGGGTCGGGCACGAGCGACCGCGCGCCGATGCCGGTGCAATTCACGATGACGTCGCCCTCCGCCTCCTCCAGCCGTTCCAGCCGCGCCTCGTGCAGCGTGCCGCCGAGGCTGAGGAGATGGTGGCGGAGAAAGGCAAGATAGACCGGCGTGTCCATCAGCGGCGCGGTGATCGCGAAGCCGCTGCGGTAAGGCGACGGCCACTCGCTCAGCATCCGATGCCCAACCGCCTCGGCCCACGCGGGAACCTCGATCGCATCGTTGCGGGAGAACGTTCGCAGCTCGACGAGCGACACGCCGCTGTTCTCCTCCCGGTAGAGAGCGAGCAGCCGTCCATAGGTGATGAGCGACCACCAGGTGACCAGCTCCATGGGCACCGCCTCGTACGGATACCAGATCGCACCGGCGGCGCCGGACGTCGATTTCTCGGCCGGCGAGGCGGCGATCACCTGCGGCGCGAGGCCGCGTTCGGCGAGCGAGATGGCGGTGGTCAGGCCGGAAACGCCCGCGCCGACGACGGTGACGGCGATGCTCATGGCCTACGCATGGTAGAGAAACGTCGAGTCCGCGCAAGTCCGAGGAAGAATCCTTCCCGTCGTGGCGACCTCGAAAGACTTCGACGCCTTGCGCATCACCTACAGCCCGCCCGGGGCGCGGAAGGAGAAGGCGCGACAGCGGCCATGGCAACCGCCCCATCGACAAGTACGTCCCTGGGCCGAGCTGCGCGCGGCGAGCTCGTTCTCGTTCCTCGACGGAGCCTCGTTGCCTGAAGACCTCGTCCACTGCGCCGCGCAGCGCAACCTGCCGGCGATGGCGCTCGTCGACACGAACGGCGTGTACGGCGCGCCTCGTTTCTACTCAGCGGCGAAGAAGGCGGGCGTGCGGGCGCTCGTCGGCTCGGAGCTGATTCTGGAAGAGAAAGCGGCTCCGAAAAAGGATTCGAAGGCGCCGCCCGGACGCATTTCCCTCCTCGTCG
This sequence comes from Acidobacteriota bacterium, assembly GCA_019242175.1. Lineage (GTDB taxonomy): Bacteria > Acidobacteriota > Thermoanaerobaculia > Gp7-AA8 > Gp7-AA8 > JAFAVZ01. The sequence continues at coordinate 3,814 of JAFAVZ010000088.1, read as the reverse complement.
GCAGTCGCGCCGGCTACAAGAACCTCTGTCGGCTCATCACCGCGGGCGCGGCGGGCCGGCCCAAAGGAGAGGCGCGCTATTCCTGGGAGCTCATCGAAGAACACGCTGCCGGACTCCACTGCCTCACCCGCGCCGACGACGCCAGCATCGATCGCATCGCCGGCATCTTCCCCGGGCGCACGCACGTCGAGATCCAACGGCACCGCATTCGGGAGGAAGAACGCGAGAACCTCCGCCTGCTCGCCCTCGCCCGCCGGATGTCTCTACCGCTCGTAGCGACGAACGGCGTCCGCTACGCGCGCCCCGAGGACAAGGAGCTGTATGACGTTTTGACCTGCGTCCGCGAAGGCACCCACGTCGATCGCGCCGGCAGCCTTCTCGGCATCAACCGCGAGCGCCACATCAAGAGCCCCGAGGAGATGTGCGCGCTGTTTCTCGACCTCCCGCAGGCCATCGACGGCGCCTGGCAGCTGGCCAACGCCCTCGACTTCACGCTGGCCAACCTTGGCTACCAATTCCCCGAATACCCGCTGCCCCCCGGCGAGAGCAGCAACTCCTTCCTGCGCAAGATCACCTGGAACGGCGCGACGGCCCGCTTCCGTCCGCTCACGGCCAAGGCCCAGGCGCAGCTGGAGAAAGAGCTGAACATGATCGAGAAGCTCGATCTGGCCGGCTACTTCCTCATCGTGTGGGACATCGTCCGCTTCTGCAATCGGGAGAAGATCCTCGTGCAGGGCCGCGGCTCCGCGGCAAACAGCGCCGTCTGCTACGCGCTCGGGATCACCGCCGTCGATCCCGTGAAGATGGAGCTGCTCTTCGAGCGCTTCCTTTCCGAGGAGCGCGGCGAGTGGCCGGACATCGACCTCGATCTCCCCAGCGGAGACCAGCGCGAGAAGGCGATCCAGCACGTCTACAAAACGTACGGCGTCACGGGAGCGGCGATGACCGCGAACGTCATCACCTATCGCGACCGCTCCGCCGCGCGCGAGGTCGGCAAGGCGATGGGCTTCTCGCTGGAGCAGGTCGACAAATTGTCGAAATGCGTCGGCTCGTGGCACTTCGGCGAGATCCGGGAAAAGATCGAGTCGATGCCCGACCAGCTGGCGGTCGCCGGCTTCGACGCCTCCGACCTGCGCGTGCAGCATTTCATGCGCCTCTACCTCAAAATCCAGAACCTCCCCCGCCACCTCGGCCAGCATTCAGGCGGGATGGTGATGGCCAAGGGCCGCCTGGACGAAGTGGTGCCACTCGAGCCGGCGGCGATGCCCGGCCGCGTCGTCATCCAATGGGACAAAGACGACTGCGCCGACCTCGGCATCATCAAAGTCGACCTCCTCGGCCTCGGCATGCTCTCCGCGATCGAAGAGATGATCCCGACCATCGCCCGCAACGAGAAGGTCGAGGTCGATCTCGCGCATCTGCCGGAAGACGACAAGGCCGTCTACAAGATGCTCAACGAGGCGGACACGATCGGCATGTTCCAGGTCGAGAGCCGCGCGCAGATGGCCAGCCTGCCACGCAACGCGCCGGAGAAGTTCTACGACCTGGTCGTGCAGGTGGCGATCATCCGCCCCGGGCCGATCGTCGGCGGGATGATCAAGCCGTTCTTCGATCGCCGCCAGAAACGGGTGCCGGTCGAGTATCCGCATCCCTGCCTCGAGCCGATCCTGAAGCGGACGCTCGGCGTGCCGTTGTTTCAGGAGCAGTTGCTGCGCATCGCGATGGTCGCAGCGGGCTTCACCGGCGGCGAGGCAGAGGAGCTGCGCCGCGCGATGGGCTTCAAGCGCTCGATGGAACGGATGGTTGACATCGAACGCCGGCTCCGGGCCGGGATGACCGAGCGAGGCATCGACGGTCCGGCGCAGGACCAGATCGTGAAGTCGATCACGTCGTTCGCGCTCTACGGGTTCCCCGAGTCACACGCCGCGAGCTTCGCCCTGATCGCGTACGCCAGCGCGTACCTGAAGGCGCATCATCCGGCGGCGTTCTACATGGCGCTGCTCAACGCCTGGCCGATGGGCTTCTATCACCCGGCGACGCTGATCAAAGACGCGCAGCGCCACGATGTGAAGATTCTCCCCATCGACGTGAACCGCTCGGGCTGGGCCTGCCGTTGGGAAGACGGCGGCGTCCGCCTCGGCCTCCGCTACGTGAAGGGCCTGCGCTCCGGGATCGGCCAGGCGATCGAGAACGCGGCGCCGTTCACCTCGCCCGACGATCTCGCGCGGCGTGCACGCGTCCGCGACGATCAGATGACGAAGCTCGCCTATGCCGGCGCGCTCGCACCGTTCGGCCTCAGCCGCCGTGCCGCGCTGTGGCAGGCATCGCAGGCGGCGAAACCAGCCGGCGAGCTGTTCGAAGGAACGCGCACGGCGTCCCGGCAGTCACCGCTCCCCGAGATGAGCGGCAGCGAAGAGACGTTGGCCGATTACGCAGCGATGGAGCTGACGACCGGCCCTCATCTCGTGGAGCATCTCCGGCCGGAGCTCGACCAACACGGGATCGTCTCCGCGATCGGCCTCAAACGCGTTCCGCCGGGGCGGCGCGTGCAGACCGCCGGCGCAATCATCGTCCGCCAACGTCCAGGAACGGCGAAGGGCTTCGTGTTCCTCACGCTGGAGGACGAGACCGGCCTTTCCCAGGCGATCGTCAGCCCAACGCTCTTCAACGAATACCGCTCGACGATCCTCGGCTCCTCCGGCCTGGTGGTCGAAGGAATCATGCAAAGCGCAGACGGCCAGTGCACGGTGAAGGCGGAGAAATTCTGGCCATTGGATGGATTACACGAGGTGCCCAGCCATGATTTTCATTAGTGGATAAAACGTAGGGCCGGCTCTCCAGCCGGCCCAATGAAGTACGGAGGCGGCGGGTACCGCCGCATCATTCTTGACTGCGACCGGCTGGAGAGCCGGTCCTACGTACTGTTACTCCGTCACGATCGTTTGCCGGCCATGCCAAGGTGGCCGATCCAATGTCCGGGATGAGGAAGCCACAGCATCACGCGATCGCCGCGCGGGCGAGCATCACTTTTTCGTCGGGATCACCGGCACCGCGTCTTCGAGCGTCATGCTCACGAACTCCTCGCCGAAACGGCGATTGCCGAGGCGGAGCGTGCCTTCCACCGTCGGACGGCGCGGGACGGGCGGGAGCGCGATGCCCTTGCGCCAGACCACGCCCACCGCATCGAACGGCAGATCGTGCTCCTCTACGCCGTGTGGATCTTCATGCTCGAAACGCGTCAGGAACAGGCCGCCGTCGAGGCGCGGATACGTCACCGCATAGCCGCGCAGCCGCACGCGTTGGCCGTCGAGCGCCTTGATCGGATCGGAGAACGTGATGCCTTGCGCGGTCATGGACGAGTGGAACGTTCCCCACTCCAGCGACGGCACGGCGAAGAGCGAAAGTAGCAGCAGAAGGGTGTGCATCGAGAGGACCTCCGAGACGAGGTGGTTTGCATGTAGGGCCGGCTCTCCAGCCGGCCGCAGTAGAGAACGATGCGGCGGGCGGTGCCCGCCGCGACCATGCTTTATGGGGCCGGCTGGAGAGCCGGCCCTACGTGATGTGGATTAGTACAACGTGGGAACCGCGTACTGCCCGAGGATCGCGTTGATGATGTAGAAGAAGCCTTCCGTGTTGTCGGACACGCGCGAGAACTGCGACGCGCCGGGGCCGTACGCGGAGATGGGGATGTCGGCCATCGTGTGCACGGCGGAGAGCTGCACTTCGCCGCCCTTCTCGCCGTTCTCGATCACGCCCGGCACGAGCATGCCTGCCGTTTTGTCCGGATCGTCCGGATTCGCCACGGCCACGTTGT
>JAFAVZ010000151.1 GCA_019242175.1 Acidobacteriota bacterium | reverse complement strand
CGATGTTCTGGAACAGCATCGCCAGCGTGTGCCGGTCGTTCTGCAGCTCCGGCTCGAGGGAACGGAACGTCTTGAGCGCGCCGCGCATGTCGCGGACGCGGTACTCGATCATGCCCTGGGTGAAGAGGGAGAACGTCTGGCGGCGGTTGTCGCCGGCGACCGCGAACAGCTCGGCCGCCCGCGCGGTGCGGGAGCGAGCCTCGGAGTTGCGGTCGAGATTGCGGAAAACGCGGGCGGCGACCAGGTGCAGACGCGCGCGGTCGTAGTCGCCCACCACGACGTTCGCCAGGCTCTCCTCGGCGCGGAAGACCGCGCGGAGGGCGGAGGCGTAGTCGCCGGTGTAGTCGAGCGCGTAGGCGCGTTCGCGCCACGCGGCGCCACGGAGCTTGAGGACCGTGTCGGAGACGTAAGCAGTCGTTTCGAGGCCGTCGGCGATGTTCGTCGCGAGGAGGGTCATCTCCACGGCGTCGGGCGGCATCGTGTCGAGGGCGCGGTCGGTGGCGGCGATCAGGCGGCGAACCAGGCCCGCCGTGCGCCACTCGGGATGCTGCTGCAGGCGCGCGAGCCACGACTCGCGCGGGCCGGCGATGAGGCGGCCGAAGATCGCGTCGGCGTCGGCGTCTTCGCGGGACATGTCGGTGGCGAAGGCGCGGAGCGTGGCGATCGTCGACGGCATCGGCGCGTCGTTCAGCTCCTGGAGGTCCCACACGGCGTCGTCGCCGAGGGTGTCGCGAATGGCTCGGTACTGGGCGAGCGACTCGGAGCACTGCAGACAAACCTGCACGTGCGGATCGTCCGGCCCGCCCGACTCCATGAGGAAGATGAGCGCCTCGTCGTCGTAGTGGCGTTCCGCGATCATGTGCGCACCGCCGTGATGCTCGTGTAGATCTCGCGCGCTCGGCGGAGGCAGTTGTGGATCAGCTTCTCGGCGTAACGGTTCGTCGTCTCCAGCTCCTTCGCGACGTCGACCGCGGAGCGGCCTTCGAAGTAGTGCAGACGCAACGTCTCGCGGCAACGCGGTTGGAGATAACCGAGAACCTTGTTCATCGTCATCTTCATCGCGAACTGCTCGGCGAGGCCGTGGGAGCTGGGATCGGATTGTTCGGTGAAATCGTCGGGCAGCGACTCGGTGCGGCCCTGGTTGCGCCAGTAGTGGCGGCTCGCGTTGCAGATCGCGGCGACCAGCCACGCGCGGACGTTCTCGATCTTGGTGCCGGTCTGGAGGAACGAGAGGAAGACTTCCTGGATCAGGCTCTCGGCGTCGCAGTCGGGGATGCGGAACTTGCGGCAGGCTACATAGAGAAGGAGGGTCCGGTGCTGGAGATAGAGCTGCTCGATGTCGTCGGCAGGCGTCGCCGGCTGGGCCGGCGCGGTGGCGCGTGCGGTAGCCGCCTTCGAAGCGGGCGCGGCCTCCGGCTGCGGTCGCTCGGCTTTCTCCTTCGGTTCCGCAGGAGACGACGAAACTTCGAGCGCGTTATGTTCGAGCACGGCGGCGGTTCCCTCGCTCAGTCCGACTACGGCCGTTCAGGATTTATGGTTTTGTAGACCCGTCGACACTCTACCACGAAACCGCTCGGCGCGGTTCCGGATAGAAGTCGCTTCCTGACGGTACTCCGACAGAGACGACACTCAATTCCCGAGTGCCGCATATCTTCGCACGAACCGTCTCTTCGGTGCTATCCTCCGCCGCCGTGAAAAACGACCAGTTCCGCGCCGTCGTCGACGAGCTTTGGGAGAATTCCATCCTCCCTACCATCGAGCAGTACATTCGCATTCCCAATCAGTCGCCTTTGTTCGATCCGGACTGGCAAAAAAACGGCCACATGCACCGCGCCGTCGCCCTGGCAAAGAGCTGGGCGGAGAGCCAGGGCATCGAGGGACTGACGCTCGAAGTCAAGGAACTGGAAGGGCGTACGCCGTTGATTTACATGGAGATCGACGGCGACGCCTCGTCGACGGTTCTGATGTACGGACATCTCGACAAGCAGCCGGCCATGATCGGCTGGGAAGAAGGCCTCGGACCGTGGACGCCGGTCCGCCGCGACGACAAGCTTTTCGGACGCGGCGGCGCCGATGACGGCTACGCGATCTTCGCCACGATCGGCGCGATCAAGGCCCTCAAAGCGCACAACGTCCCCCACTCCCGCATCGTCGTGATCATCGAGTGCTGTGAAGAGTCGGGATCGGTCGACCTCCCGGCCTACATCGACCTCCTCGCCGACCGCATCGGCACGCCCCGCCTCGTCATCTGTCTCGACAGCGGCTGCGGCAACTACGACCAGATGTGGATGACGACCTCTCTCCGCGGCTCGATCGTCGGCAACCTGACGGTCGAAGTCCTGACGGAAGGCGTCCACTCGGGCGACGCGAGCGGCATCGTGCCGTCCTCGTTCCGCATCCTCCGCCAGCTCCTCGACCGTCTCGAAGACTCGAAGACGGGCAAGATCCTCCCCGAGTGGCTGTACGTGGAGATCCCGGAGAAGCGCCTCGAGGAAGCCCGCTCCACCGCCAAAGTCCTCGACGACGAGATCTACAGCAAGTTCCCCTTCGCCGACGGCATGCAGCCGGTGACCAAGGAGCCGCTCGAGCTCCTGCTCAACCGCAACTGGCGTCCGGCCCTCGCCTACACCGGCCAGGCGGGCTTCCCCGATCTCGTGCAGGGCGGCAACGTCCTCCGTCCGAAGACGTCCATCAAGCTCTCCCTCCGCGTCCCGCCGACGCTCGACGCCTCGAATCTCGACAAGAAGCTCAAGGAGCTGCTGGAGAGCGACCCGCCGTACGGGGCTACCGTGACGTTCGAGCCGGAAAAGGGCGGCGGTGGTTGGGCAGCGCCGCCGATCGCGAAGTGGCTGGAGGAATCCGTCGACAGCGCTTCGCAGGCGTACTTCGGCAAGGGTGCGATGGCCTTCGGCGAAGGCGGCTCGATTCCCTTCATGGGGATGCTCGGCGCCCGCTACCCCGAGGCGCAGTTCCTCATCACCGGGATCCTCGGGCCGCACAGCAACGCGCACGGCCCGAACGAGTTCCTGCACATCCCGACCGCCAAGAGCCTCACGGCGTGCGTCGCGGAAGTGCTCAGAGACGAACGCAACTCAGCGTAAAAACGTAAGGCCGGCTCTCCAGCCGGCCCAGCATCGATATTGGGTCGGCTGGAGAGCCGGCCCTACATTTTTTACGCGTGTCCCCCAGCGTACTTTTTCTCCCCAGCCGGAATCCGGATCTGCAGCTTGTTCTGGGCCGGCGGGAGCGGGCAGGTCGCGAACGGCGTGAACGCGCAGGGCGGGTTGTACGCCTTGTTGAAATCGACGATCACCTTGCCGTCCGGTCCCGCGGGCTTCGCGTAGAGGTAGCGCGCGGCGCCGTACGTCTCCTTCCCTGCCGTCTCGTCGCGGAAGATGAGGAACAGATCGGTCTCGCCCTGCTCCAGGATCGGATCGATGCTGTACTCCTTGCCGTCGATCGTGAACACGAGCTTCCCGGGCGACGTCTCGTTGCCGACCATGCCCAGGACGTTCGTGATGGGGATCGCTTTGGGCGGGTTGTACGGCTCGAAGCGCGCCTCGACGCGGTACTTCGGGTCGTAGTCGAAGTACTGCAGGCCGGCGAACTTCGTGCGCGCGTCGCTGGCGAGATCGCGGACCCGGAACCCGTAGCGGTCGTTCCGTTTGATGACGTAAAAGCGAACGGTTCCAGACTGGACCAGCGTCGGCGGCGCGGCCGGATCGGCGTCGTTGCGGAGCTGGACCGGAGCCTCGACGCGTTTGTCGTCGATCATCAACGACGGCTGCGGTTGGAGCGTGACGACGCCCTTGGCCAGCGTCGCGTGGACCTTCACCGGCGGCTTGGCCGGCAGCTCCACTTCGTTGTCGCCCTCTTTGAGCCAGTCGAGGCCGACGAGCGTGAGCCAGCCGTCTTCCTTCGTCAGGTTCTTGAGGCGGTTCGCCTTCCACTCGACGACTTCCTGCTCGGGAGTGAGGGAGGGCGCGGTGGCGGTGGTTGCCGACGCCGACGAGGTCGTCGCGGCGGGCGCCGGTTGCTCGGCGGCGCGCTGGCAGGCGAAAAACGCAACCGTAACCATGAGCGGCAAGAGAAGGCGCTTCATCACAGCCTCCGGAGCGGGCCCGGCCCGCTGCGTTTGTTGGCCAAGCCCGCACGAGGCTCAGCATGTTCGCCAGCCTTTACGAAGGCATGACAGCTGGCGGTGTCATTAGAAGTACCATCGTTCCCGATCCGAAATCGACCGGCAAAGCAAAACATTCTGCGAACGGCTGGTTTCGA
>JAFAVZ010000643.1 GCA_019242175.1 Acidobacteriota bacterium | reverse complement strand
GTGCACCTGCCGTTCCTGAAGGCCGTGCTCGGCGATTTCACGCTGGTCCCGATCGTGGTGGGCGACGCGAGCACCGAGGAGGCGGCGACGCTGCTCGAGACGCTCTGGGGCGGGGACGAGACCTTGATCGTCGTGAGCTCGGACCTGTCCCACTACCACGACTACGACGTCGCGCGCCGCATCGACGGCGCCACGGCGCAGGCCATCGTGCACCTCGAAGCGCGCCTTGTACCCGAGGAAGCCTGCGGCGCGATCCCCATCAACGGCCTGTTGCGCGCGGCGCGCAAGCGCGGCCTCGTGCCCGAGCAGCTCGACGTCCGCAACTCCGGCGACACCGCCGGCCCGCGCGATCGCGTCGTGGGCTACGGCGCGTTCGCTTTCACGCCCGCGGCCGCATGAACGCGCGCCACGATCCGCGGGGTGCGACGCTGATCGCGATCGCCCGGTCCGCCATCGCGACTCGCGAGCCTGGGGTCCGTGGTGACTGGAACGACCCATGGCTGCGGGAGCCGGGCGCCAGCTTCGTGACGCTCAAGCTCGACGGCGACCTGCGCGGCTGCATCGGCTCCATCGAGCCGCATCGCGCGCTGGGCGACGACGTGGCGCACAACGCGTATGCGTCGGCATTTCGCGATCCGCGATTCCCGCCGGTCTCCGATCGAGAGATGCCGCGGCTGCAGGTGGAGGTGTCGGTGCTCTCGCCGCGCGAAGTGTTAGACGTCAAGAGTGAGGCTGAGGCGCTGGCCGTCATCCGGCCCGGTGTCGACGGCGTTGTATTGCAATACGGCGCACTCGGATCGACTTTCCTGCCTCAAGTGTGGGAAAGCCTCCCCGATCCTCTCGAATTCCTCGAGCAGCTGCGTCGGAAGGCGGGAATGCCTGCTCGCTTCTGGCATCCCGAAATGAAAGTCTGGCGCTATACGGTCGAGAAATTCGCTTGAATGAGCTGAATCCCGAAGACACGCTGCATCCCGGCCGTTGGTGGCATCGTCTCGATGACGGTCGCATCCAGTGCGACGTTTGTCCTCGCTATTGCAAGCTGCACGAGGGCCAACGCGGAGCTTGCTTCGTACGCGCGCGGGCGGGTGATGGGATCGTGCTGACGACGTATGGTCGCTCCTCCGGGTTCTGCGTCGATCCGATCGAGAAGAAGCCGCTGAATCATTACTGCCCGGGAAGCGCCGTACTTTCTTTCGGGACCGCAGGTTGCAATCTGGCGTGCAAGTTCTGCTTCCATCCTTCGACCTGGATCGCAACGAATGGCGGTCTTCGTACCTTGGGCGACCTGTTCGAGGGTTGCGGCGAGAAGGCGGCGCTTGGGGAGGGACAGGTTGGGTTCCCTGAAGGATTGGAGGTTTGGACGCGCCATGGCGAGCGGCGAAAGGTTTCGAAGATCTTCGCGCGGCCCATGCGGCAGGATCTCGTCAAGCTCCGCGCAACGTGCTGCCCTCCCATTCGCGCCACGGCTAATCACGGCATCTTCGCGGTTCACCGCGACGAGCCGGATGTCGTGCGGAAGATTCCCGCTGGAGAGCTGACGACGAATCATTTCCTGGTCGTGCCGAAGAGGCGCCCGGCCGTTTCGATTGTCCGCATTTCACCTCGCGAGTGGCTATCGAAAGCGGTCTTGCCATCCCATTTCTCAAAGACCCGTCGCTTCGAGATGGAATATCTCACCGCGGCACTGCGGGCGGACGGAACATCCGGTGAAATTGGTGCCGCGTTGAGCTATCACCCGGCCTATGTCCGCAAGCTACGAGGGCAACTGGCGCGCGGCGTGTTGATGCCTTGCGGTGGACCGATTGCGATCGAGCTCGAGTCGGTCAATGATCGCCTGCGATTTACCCGCGAGAAAGGCATTGGAGTTCCGGAATCACTCGAGCTCACGCCTGAGCTGGCGTGGTTGCTCGGCATCTATTGCGCCGAGGGCTGCATTGGCGTTAGCCGCGACCGGCCGAATGCGGCGATCCTGTCGTTTTGTTTCGGAAAACACGAAGCGGGCCTCATCGCACGCACGGCAGAACTGCTTTCGAGAATCTTTGGTGCCAGGCCCATCATCATGGATCGGCGGACGACGACGACCGTCGAGGTCGCACAGACGTCGGTAGCGCGTTTGTTTGAATCCCTTTGCGGACGGAAGGCGCATGGCAAGCAGGTGCCGCCCCCTCTTCTCGAGTCACCGGAAACCACGATTCGAGCCTTCCTCGATGGATATCTCGCGGGAGATGGCTATCGTTCTCCCACGCACGTAGTCAGCCTCACCGTTTCAGAGCGATTGGCATTGGGCCTTTTCGAACTGGGGCTGCACCTGGGCGTGCTGCCCTCGTACTTCGAGCACACGCCGGCAGAAACGAAGGTCATCGAAGGGCGTACCGTAAATCAGCGCAAGCTGTACA
>JAFAVZ010000601.1 GCA_019242175.1 Acidobacteriota bacterium | reverse complement strand
GATCGTTGCGGCGGCGTGCTGAAGCCGGCGGTGGTGTTCTTCGGCGAGTCGGTGCCGCCGGAGAAAGTGCGTTACGCGATGGACCGCGTCGATGAAGCCGACGCGTTGCTCGTCGCCGGCTCGTCGCTCACCGTCTGGTCGGGATTCCGGTTCGTGCGACGGGCGGCGGAACGCGGCGTGCCGATCGCCATCGTGAACATCGGACCGACGCGCGGCGACGATCTCGCGACGCTGAAGATCGAGGCGAAATGCGGCGCGACGCTCAGCGCCGTGGCCGAGCTTTCAACGTCTGCGCGCGGCTGATCGTAGTGCGAGCATGAAGCGCTCATTGCTCGCTCTTCTCTCCCTCGCTGCGCTTTCCTGTTCCTCGAGCTACGACAGCCCTCCGCCGCGTCAGGAGCCGCCGATGCGTCCGATGCGCGGGGCCGGCGCCGCCGGCGTCCTGGACATGCTTCCGCCCGACGGCTGGTGGCACGATCCGAAGCTCGCCGCGGCGGTCACGCTCAAAGCCGACCAGTTCGCCGCGCTCGACAAGCTCTCGAACGGCAACGCCGACGAAGCGGCGAAGCTTGAACGCGACAGCATGGTGGCGGTGCGCGATCTACGCAGTGTGGTGCAGTCGGAGAAGCCGTCGAACGACGACATCGTGACGGCGGCGAATCGGGTGAAGACGCTGCGCGACTCGCTCTTCGATCGGCAGGTGGAGGAGCTCGCCGCGCAACGCACGCTCCTCACGCAACAACAGTGGGACGCATTGCAGGGCGCGCTCGCGAAAGAGCGCGAGATGCCGATGGACGGCGGCCGCCGCGGAGGCTACGGCGGCGGTGGCCGGCGGGGCGGCGGGTTCGGCGGCCGTGGACGTTTCCCGGGTTGATCTCGAACGTAGGGCCGGCTCTCCAGCCGGCCCAGTCGGGAACGATGCGGCGGGCCGTGCCCGCCGCGACCATGCTTCATGGGGCCGGCTGGAGAGCCGGCCCTACATTTCCGCCCTGCGTTACTGCTTGTCCCGATGACGGGCGGCGCGTTCCGCCTTGAACTGCTGCCACTTCGTGTTCTGCTCGGTCGTCAGCACCTTCGCGATCTTCGCATCCTCGGCGTCGCGGATCTGTTGCATCTGCGCGCGCTGGGAGTCGAGCGTCGGCTTGAGCGAGGCGAGCTTCGCGGTGTCATTGGCCTGCCGGGCGTCGAACGCTTCCTTCATCGTCGCGCGGGCCTGGTCGAAGAAGGCCTTGTTCTGCTCGCGCGACTCGCTGCGGATCTTGCGGACCTGCTCCTTCTGCGCGTCGGTGAGGCTGAGGGCCTGGGCCAGGCGTTCGTCGCCCTGTCTGCCCCGGCCGTGGTCGTCCATGCCGCCGTCGTGCGGACCCGCGAACGCGAGGGTCGCGCCGAGCAGCGCAACTGCGAAACCGGTTGCGAATTTCTTCATCTTTGGTCTCCTGTTTTTCGGCTGGCTGATGGGTCGTCGGTCGGTCGATTTTGATTTCAGCCAGTCGTACGAATGGACGCGCGGGCCTCCTCGATTGTTTCGCCTCTTCGCACGAATTGCACGCCGATGTCATGAACTGCACGCGACGCGAGTTGGCCCACCGGTTGCGATGGAAGGCGGATGTCGTCGGTCACGACAGGAGAAAATCATGAAGAACTACAAGGCAATCGCAGTGAAGCTCTCTACAGTCTCTTCTCTCGCTCTGCTGCTCACGACGTCCGCGTTCGCGGATTCGCGTCCTCAGAACCAGACGTTCCAGCTCGCGGCCAACCACAACTACCAAACCATCCGCTATCGCGAGAATCAGCGCCTCACGGTGCAGGGCAAAGTCACTTCCTTCAATCGCGAGAACGGCGGCTATCGCCTCCGCATCGATCGCGACGACTCTTCGTTCTGGGTTCCGGACTCGTACTTCCGCAATCACACCAACGATCTTCGCGTCGGCGTCTCCCTCTCCCTCGGCGGCGTTTTTCGCGGAGGCTCGGTCTACGTCGACGCCGTGAACTGGCCGAACGGCTACGGCTACAACGACGGTTACAACAACGGCAACCGCGGCGGCGTGCGCAATGACGTGCTGCTGCGCGGGGTCGTCGACCGCGTCGACTTCCGCAGCGCCACCGTCTGGGTGCGCGACAACGCCTCGCGTCGCATCATCGAAGTCGACATGCGCGGCGAGCGTCGCGGCCGCATCAACATCAACGATCTGCGCCGCGGCGACCGCGTCGACATCACCGGCGACTGGACGCGCAGCGGCCTCTTCATCGCGAACCGCATCGAAAGCGTTCGCGGCCGCTGATTTTCCTCTTCTCGCGCGGGGCCGGCTCGTACAGCCGGCCCCATGTGCGTTCAGCAAATTGGCACTGAACGCGTATCCCATGTGGTGATGCGGTCGCGCGCGCACATGGCGTTCTCCTCCGCCGCGTTGGCGAGCACGGTCATCGGACTCGGGAATCTCATCGAGCTCGGCAGCCGCTCCTCGATCGGACGCATTCGCGACCTCCGCCTCATCCGCCTCCTGGCCCGCGTCGCCGACTCCCTCGACATGAACCTCCTCGCATCGCTGCCTCGCGCGGCGCATCGCGAGCTGGACATGGCGACGGCCGCGGGCGCTTCGACGCTCTTTGCGATCGGCGCCGCGATCGCGTTTTTCCTGCTGATTCCGGTCGCGCTCGCAGGTGCCTTCGCCGTGCGGCGCAACACGCCCGCCGTGGTCGCCTGCGCGATGTCGATCTTCGCCGTGGCGCTCACGGCTGCAAGTCCGTTGCGTCCGCTGTTGACGGTGCTCGCCGCGCTCGCCATCGGAACGCTGCTGTTCTTCCTGACGCGGCGCGGCGTGGCGAGCCCGCGCGTCGTGAACAGCGCCGCGCTCGTTGCGGCGGCGATCGTCCTCGTATGCACCGCCGCGATTCCGTTCGAGTTCCAACGCGCGCGCGCCGCGCGGCCGATCGCTCCAGCCGGAACACCGAACATCATCCTGATCTCCATCGACTCATTGCGCGCGGATCATCTCCACGCATACGGCTATCGACGCGCGACGTCGCCGAATCTCGATCGCCTCGCATCCGAAGGAGCGTTGTTCGAGACGGCGATGGCGCCGACGTCGTGGACGCTGCCCTCGCACATGACGCTGATGACGTCTCTCCCACCCGAAAAGCACGGCGTCGTCTCCAACCGCAAGCGGCTCGGCGCAGGCATCCCGACGCTCGCGGAACGGCTGCAACACGCCGGCTACTACACGGGCGGCGTCGTCTCCGCGACGTATCTCGACGGCATGTTCGGATTCAGCCGCGGCTTCGACGAATACGACGACTACACGCTGCTGCATCCGTCCGGCGACGTCTCCGCGAAAGAGGTGAGCTCGCCGGGCGTGACGGAGCTCGCGCTCTCGTTCCTCCGCCGGCGCGCGACGTCGACGGACGGTCATCCGTTCTTCCTCTTCGTCCATCTCTTCGACGTGCACTACGACTACAACCCGCCCGAGCCGTTCGCGAACATGTTCGATCCGGCGTATGAAGGACCGACCACCGGCGAGGCACGGGAGATGGTGCACATCCGCAAGCGCCGCGATCTCGACCATGTGATCGCGTTGTACGACGGCGAGATCGCCTTCGTCGACGCGCACATCGGCAATCTGCTCCAGGCGCTCTCCGCGTTGCGCATGCAGGACAACACGATCGTCGCCGTCGTCGCCGATCACGGCGAGGAGTTCTTCGAGCACGGCCGTTCCGGACACTTCAAGACGCTGTACGACGAAGTGCTGCACGTGCCGCTGCTCGTCCGCTATCCGGGACGCATTCCGCCCGGCAAACGCGTGCAAGGCCAGGTGCGTTTGATGGACGTGCCGCCGACGCTGCTCGAGCTCGCGGGACTGCGCGTGCGCAAGCCGGCGTCGAATCAGGATGCGATGAGCCTCGCCTCCGAGCTGCGTTCGCCGAGCGACAACCGCGTCCCGTGTTTGCCTGCGTTCGGAGACCTCAACGCGACGCTCGCATCGCTGCGCACGAGCCGCGAGAAGTTGATCTGGAACCTGCGCACGAATCAACGCGTGCTCTACAACCTCGTCGCCGATCCCGGCGAACAGCACGCCGTCGCGGCGGCCATCGACATGAACCTTCTCACCACGCAACTCAAGCAGTGGCGCTCCTCCGCCTCCGAGCTCGATCAAACGGAACGCATCGAGCCCGGCGATGAGGAGAAATCCAAGCTCCAATCCCTCGGCTATCTCGAATAGCGCCGCAGCTCGATGAGCGTGATCTCCGGGGTCATGCCGAGGCGGAAGGGGAGGAGCCAGTAGCCGGTGCCGGTGTTGACGTACAGCTGCGACGCGCCGCGTTCGTAGAGGCCCATGTGATACGGCAGGAAGATGCCGGCGACCGACCAACGCAACGGTCGGAAGCCGCACTGGCCGCCGTGCGTGTGCGCGCAGACCGTGAGCGGCAGGCCGAGACGACGCGCGTCGTCGAAGGCTTTCGGCTGATGGCTCATCACGATCGGGATCGCGTCCGCCGGCTTCTTCTGCAGCGCGGCGGCGAAGTTCGGCGCGAGGCCTTGGTCGCGGCCGGCGTAATCCGAGACGCCGGTGAGCCATAGCTTGCCGAGCGGCGCGCCTTCGTTGACCAGCAGCTTCACGCGGCTGCCTTGCAGGCCGGCGATGACTTCCCGCGGACCGCCATACATCTCGTGATTGCCGAGGACCGCGAAGACCGGGAGCGACGGCGGTAGCGTGTCGATGCCGCGCAACAGCTTCGGGACGAAGTACGGGTCGTCGTCGACCATGTCGCCGAGGATCAGGACCGCTTTCGGTTGGAGCGACGCGGTCGTGCGGAAGATCTTCTCCAGCCGCGACGGACGCGTGTAGAGGCCGACGTGGAGATCGCCGAGCAGCGCGAGCCGCGCGCCTTCCAGTTCCGGCGGCAGATTCGCGATCTGCACCGGCACGTGCTCGACGCGCAACGGCACGAGCGCCTGGTAGACGCCGACGACCGTGCCGATGATGGTCAACGTCAGGACGATCCGCGACGGCCAGCGAGCGAAGTCGTGAAAGCGAATGCGTCGATGAAACGGCGCCCAGGCGAGGAGGGTCACGAACAGGAAGATCGTGTAGAGCAGCGCGAACGTGATCCAGCCGAACCACGGCGGGCCGAGCGTGGCGCGGATCGCTCGGGCGAACGCTGTCTTCGCATTCAGCAGCGGAAGGAACGGCCAGAAGAGGCTGCAGAGGATCGTGACCGCGTGGATCCATCGCCTCGCGCGCGGATGGATGCGCACGAGCTGGCGCCACGTGACGATGCTGAGCGTGAGGAAGATGGCGATGAAGACGAGGAAGAACAGGGCGCGGGACATGCGGGCGCGCAAATCATACATGCGCGCGAAAAACGCAGGGCCGGCTCTCCAGCCGGCCCCATGAGGCATGGGTCGCGGCGGGCACGGCCCGCCGCATCGTTCCTGACTGGGCCGGCTGGAGAGCCGGCCCTACATTTCCCTCACTTGTGTACGCAGGTGCAGCTGATGCCGCCGAAGCCGGCGCTGCAGCACGCGTAGAAGCCGGACTCGCATGACACCGAGCAGGACGTGCCGGACACGTTGACGCTGCACGACGTCGCGCCCACGCCTCCCGAGGTGCAGTTGCCGCTGTTGCCGTACCACTCCCAGCTCGGCTGTTCGCATTCGCCGAAGTCGCAGCTCAGCTGCGTGCCGGGATTCCCATCGCGCGCCTTCGCCTGGTTGCGCGGCGCGGCCGTCGGGATCTCGTGATTGAGCCCGAAGCCGCTGTAGCCGGTGGTGATCGCGTTCTCGGAGAGGCGGAACTGGTGGGGCTGATTGCCGTTGACGGTGAAGCGATAGACGATGCGTTCGTCGTCGGCGATCACGAGGAGCTCGTTGCCGTAGTACTGCAGCGACGCGCCCTCGAAGCGGACGTCGAGGGCGGGGATGGATTCTTCGGTCCAAAAGCGGAAGTAGTGATCCGCCTGGCCGCCGCCGCGCGTGTCGACGGCGATCAGGATACGGTGTTCGTCATAGGACTGGATGAGCGTTCGACCGTGGAAGGTCCCGGGATCGGCGGCGGTGGCTGTGTACGTCGTGGCGAGGAGGGAACCGGTGCAGACGAGGCAACCGAGGAGCACAAGGAGTCTCTTGGCCATGCATCCCCCTTCAAAATGTAGATGTGGAGAGAATGTGAA
Organism: Acidobacteriota bacterium; assembly: GCA_019242175.1. Taxonomy (GTDB): domain Bacteria; phylum Acidobacteriota; class Thermoanaerobaculia; order Gp7-AA8; family Gp7-AA8; genus JAFAVZ01. The sequence continues at coordinate 719 of JAFAVZ010000601.1, read as the reverse complement.
GCGGAGAGAAGGAAAAGTCAAGGATAGGTGTCTTGCTCCGGCCATTCGGCGGCGCCGCGATCGCGCACGTAGCGCGCCACGCCATTCGTCACGGTGATGCGGTGTTTCGCGACCGCCGCGCCGCCCCACTCGTGATTGAGCCCATAGCCGGCGACAGACGATTCTTCATTCGGTAGATCGCCGAGGGCGAGGCAGAGCTCGCGGTTTTCGACGAGGATGCGGAGGCGGTGCGGCTCGAACTCGACGTGCGCGCGGGCGAACGCCTCGTCGATGCGCGGCAACTCGTGGCTCGACCAGAGGCGGAAGAGGTGATCCGCGCGGCCGTCGCCGTCGCTGTCGACGACGACCAGGATGCGGTGCGCATCGAACGATTGCACCGCGGCGGGACCGTCGAACGTCAGCGGGTCGGCGAAGGCGGGGATCGCTGCGAGAACCGCGAGCGACAGTGCCATCTGTATGCACTTCCGCATGCCGAATATTGTGCTCGGCATCGGTTTTGATCGTCAAGACACTCATGCGAGTGCACTTGCTGCTTTTGCTGGTCGCCCTTCCCGTCGCCGCCCAGGAGCTGTTTCCGGTTTTCAGCGTCACCGCCGGAGGCTACGCCGCCGGCTTTTCCACCGACGTCCGCATCGATCCTCCGGCCGGCAGCGTCACCGGCACGCAGCTGAACGTCGAACGCGACCTCGGTCTCGACGACTCGAAGTCGCTGCAACGCT
>JAFAVZ010000436.1 GCA_019242175.1 Acidobacteriota bacterium | reverse complement strand
TGAACTCGCCGCCGAAGAAGAGCAACGACCACTCGCCGTCCGCGATCTCCGGGAGGAACGGCTGGACGAGCACGTCGACGTCGTACGTTTCGGCGTCCTTCGCATCGAGCTGCTCCGTGCGCCAGGCCGTCGCCGAAACGGCCGGCTTCACGACGATGCGCGTCCAGCCGCGCGTTTCCGCCGCGTCGCGCGCCGACTCGCCGGCCGGTACGAGCGCAGTCGGGACGGTGTGCTCCAGCTCGAGCAAGTAGCGCTTGTGCAGATTCCACAGCACGACCTCGCGCGGATTCCAAAGCCGCCGTCGATGCGCAACCCACGCGCGGAATTCATCGATGCGCTTGTGGTAGTCCCACGTCGAACGGAGGATGACGTCGTCGAACGATTCCCAATCGACGTTCGGATCGTCCCAAACCGCCGCATGCGTCTCGACGCCGCGCCGTTCGAGCTCGGCGCGGAGCAGCCGATCGTCTTCGGTCAGCTGCGGCAGGTTTGCCCAGGTCACCAGTGCGACACTCAGCGGGCCCGGCTCGCCTCGCAGGTCGGCCAAGCCTCCGCGGACATTCGTCCCAGATACAACTTCCTTGGTGCGCATGGTCAGCACCCGCACGCGATCGTCGACGCCGGCCGCAACGATCCCGTCTCCCCTCCGCGCGCGACGGGCAGTCCATCGCGGATCCACCAATCGAGACCGCCGAGCATTTCCTTGACGCGGAAGCCGAAGCCGCTCAGCTTCAGCGCCGCTTTCGTCGACGCGTTGCAGCCGATGCCGTCGCAATACGTCACGAGCAGCGTGTCCCTCGGCAGGATCTGCACCGACTCCGCGGTCATCGTTCGATGCGGGAAGTTGATCGCGCCCGGCACGTGGCCGCGCTCGTAGAGCTCGGGCTTGCGCGCATCGATCACGATCATCCCCAACCCGCCCATCAAATCCTCGGCGACATCGGCGCAGTCGGTCTCGTGCTCCAGCTTCAGGGCGAAGAATTCGTTTGCGTTCATGAGTGAGGAGTGTGGCAGGATGTGGTCTCCGCCAGCGAACCACTTTCGCTCCCGTTCGGAGACCACCTTCAATGGCACGCACCCAACGCTCCGGCGCGCTTCTCGACGAGCTCGGCGAACCGGACGGCATTCCGCTCTATCGCCACGTTTATCGTCGCATTCGCGAACAGGTCCTCACTGGCTCGCTCGCGAGCGGCACGCGCCTGCCGTCGACGCGCACGCTCGCCACGGACGCCGGCATCTCGCGCAAGACGGCCGAGGAGGCGTATGCGCAGCTGGAGACGGAAGGGTATGTCGTGCGGCGGGGGGGATCGGGGACGTTCGTGGCCGAGGTTTCGACGCGGCGACGGCGGGAGATCCGGCTGGCGGGACGGCGCACGCTCTCCGCACGCGGGCGCGCAATCGCCGCGACGACCGCGTGCGTCGAGCCGTCGGAAGTGCGCGCATTCGGCGCGGGATTGCCGGCGCTCGATGCGTTCCCGTTCGACGTTTGGCAACGCCTCCTGGCCCGCCGCGCACGGCAGCTCGATGCGCGTTCGCTCGTGTACGGCGATCCAGCCGGCTTCCCGGCGTTGCGCGAGGCGATCGCCGCGTATGTCGCGTCATCACGCGGCGTGAATTGCGATGCGTCGCAGGTCGTCGTCGTGAGCAGCTCGCAACAGGCGCTCGATCTTTCCGCGCGCCTCCTTCTCGATCCTGGCGACGAAGCGTGGCTCGAGGATCCGTTCTATCCCGGCGCGCGTGCGGCGTTCCTCGCCGCCGGCGCGCGCGCCGCGGCGATTCCGATCGACGACGACGGCATCGACGTCGCGCACGGAGTTCGCGTCGCGCCGAACGCCCGCGTCGCCTACGTCACTCCCTCCCATCAATACCCGCTCGGCGTCACCACCACGCTCGAACGCCGCCTCGCGCTGCTGGAGTGGGCGCGGCGCTCCGGCGCGTGGGTCGTGGAAGACGACTACGACGGCGAGTTCCGCTACGATGGCCGTCCGGTCGCATCGATTCAAGGACTCGATCGGGCCGGACGCGTTCTCTACGTCGGCACGTTCACGAAGGTGCTCTATCCGTCGCTGCGGCTCGGGTACGTCATCCTGCCGCCCGATCTCGTGCGCGCGTTCGTGAATGCGCGGACGCAGATCGACGGTCATCCATCGACGTTGATGCAGTCGGTCACGGCGGACTTTTTGTCCGAGGGGCATTTCGCGGCGCATGTGCGACGGATGCGATCGCTTTATCGCGCGCGGCGCGACGTTCTCCTCGAAGCCGCCGAGCCTCTGCGCGATCGACTGACGTTTCCGACGACGCACGCCGGTCTGCGCGCGACCGGCATCTTCAGCGGGCCCGGCCCGCTGCGCTCGTTGGCCAAGCCTTCACGAGGTTCGGCGGTTTCGGGCGCTTTCATGAAAGCGATGATCGCCAACGATGTCTCCGGAACGCTGGTGGACGATCACGCGATCGCGGCACGCGCGGCACGCGTCGGGCTGGAGGTCGCGCCGCTCTCGCGCTACTGCATCGACGTCAAGCGCTCCGGCCTCGTCCTCGGGTACGCCGGGCTGTCACCGGCCGCGATCCGGGCCGGGATGGCGACGCTCGCGGAGGTCCTGTGGTAGCTTCGCGTTCGATGGCCTACGACTTCGATTTCGCCGTGGCTGGCGGCGGCCCGGCCGGCTGCTCCGCCGCGATCAGCCTCGCGCAACGCGGACACAAAGTGGTGCTGTTCGAACGCGACACGTTCCCGCGGTTTCACATCGGCGAGTCGCTGCTCTCGACCGTCAACGACGCGTTCGCGGAGCTTGGCGTCACGGAGCAGATGCACGCCGCGTCGTTCCCGGAAAAGTGGGGCGCGCGCCTCGTGACGCACGACGGCGCGGCTGGACGCGGCGTGAATTTCGTCGATGCGGAAGGCATCCGCCGGCCGCAGACCTTCCAGGTGTCGCGCGCGGAGTTCGATCGCATCCTGATGGAGCGCGCGCGTGCAGTCGGCGTCGATGTGCGCGAAGGCTGCCGCATCGTCAGCTGTTCGTTCGATGGTGAAGGCGCGACCGTGGAGCATGCAGACGGCAAGGTGCGCGTGCATGCGATGGTCGACGCGACGGGCCGCAACGGCCTGCTCGCGCGCAAGTTCGATCTGCGCAAAGACGAGCCGCTGCTGGCGAACATCGCGATCTTCTCCCACTACGAGAACGTACCGCGCCTGCCGGACGGCTGCCCGAACGACATCCGCATCATCTCCCGCCAGGACTCCGGCTGGTACTGGCTCATCCCCATCTCCGAGACGTTGATGAGCGTCGGCGTGGTGATCCCGCAAGCGCGATTTCTGCAGATGGAGGAAGGCACGCCGGAGGAGCGCTTCGAACGGACGCTCGTCGACACGCCCGCGGTCGCGGAGCTGATGCGCGACGCGAAACGCGTGTGGCCGGTGCGCGTCGAGAAGGATTTCTCGTACAGCGCGACGACGTACGCCGGCGACCGCTGGCTCCTGGCCGGCGACGCCGGCTCGTTCCTCGATCCGGTGTTCTCGACCGGCGTGTCGATCGCGATGGAGTCGGGCATCGAGGCCGCCGCGGAGCTCGACCGCGCACTGCGCACGAAGCGCTTCTCCGCGCGCACGTTCGCCGCGTTCTCCCGACGCCAGAAGAAACGCTTCCAGACGTTCCGCCGCTTCGTGATCGGCTTCTACACGCCGCAATTCCGCGATCTGTTCTTCAAGCCCAACCCACCGAAGACGCTGTTCCGCTCGGTGGTGACCGTGCTCGCCGGCAACTGGAACCCGAGCCTGCGAACCCGCATCCTGAACCGCGTGTTCTTCGCCGCCGTGGCGCTGCAGAAACGGTTCGCGATCACGCCGCGGATGTTCGAACGCGGCGCGGATGCGGGCTATCCGCAGTGAGACACGTGGGGCGGGCTTCAGCCCGCCCCGAAACCGGCTGAAGCCGGTTCCCACGTTCCGTACCGTTACTACTTCCCCTTCAGAACCGCGCTGCTCCGTTCGTCCGCCAGGATCCGCGTGAACACCTTGTTCAGTTCCGGGATGCCGTCCAGCGGGACGGTGAAGCGGGACACTTTGTACTCTCGGTTGTAGTGCAGCACGTTGCCGTCCATCTTCGCTGCGCTCGTGTAGGAAACCGCGGGCGACGTGATCGCCGCGCCTTCCGGCAGTTCATCGGCGACGAGGTTGGCAGGGAGGGCGATCTCGATGTCGTCGGTCTCGAGCGAAGGGCCGTCGAGCACGTAAGCGTTCGTTCGTTCCTTCAGATCCACCACCGCTTCGGCTTTGCGTCCGAGGATGCGGGGGCGGACGAGGAGCATGCCGGCGGCGCGTTTCGCATAAGACGGCGCGGTCACGTGATAGCGCAGCACGAGGTCCTTCGTCACGTCGTCGAGGTTCTCGATTGCGAAGTCCTTCGCCGAGAACTGGCTGAGGTGATAGCCGAGGCGGCGTTCGAGCCATTGCTTGCGCTCGGATTCCGACATCGTCTGCAGCTCCCAACGGGCGCGCGACGCCAGGAAGCCGGTGCGCACCTCGCGCACGTCGCCATCGAGCATGCCGTCCTGCGTCAGCGCCATCTTCGCGGTGATGGCGAGATGCGTCGCGTCGGCGGGATGCGCCGGGACGTCGACGAGCTCGCCGGTGCCGTCGTCGGCGACGATCAGGAGGCGATTCTCCTGCAGATACGTCGGCAGCTGGCCGAGCGGCGTCGTCGAGTCGGTGGGATCGAAGAGGAGGAGCGTGCCGAGCTTGGGATGCTTCATCACCGCCGGCATGTCCGCGGGAACGTCTTTCGGCAGACGGATGGCCAGCACCGCGTGGTTGAAGCCGGAGAGCGTGGCGAAGTCGCGGTCGATCTCGCCGCGGTTCGTGGTCGCGAGCACCGAATACGACTCGACGCCGATCTCGTGCAGCAGCGCGGCGAGCAACGTCGCCTTGTCTTTGCAGTCGCCGTAGCGGTTCGTGAAGATCTCGCCCGCCGCGTGCGGCTGATAGCCACCGATGCCGATCTCGATCGCGACGTAGCGCACGTCGCGTTGGGCGAAGAGGGCGAGCGCGCGCATCTTGTCGAGCGTCGTCGTCTTGTTCGCCGTCAGCTCCTGCGCCTTCGCCGCGATGCCCGGCGTCGACGCGCGGCGCGGCGCCGCGAGGTCGAGGTACCACTTCGCTACGTCGTTCCAGGAGCGGTGCGACTTCGACGCCTGCAGGTCGTGAGACGGGATCAGGTTGATGGCCATCCGTCCGGCGACTGCGCGCCACGTCGGCGCGCCGACTTCGTCTTTGATCGCCGCGATGTCCTTCAGCTCCCACAGGAACTGATTCGGCACCGGCGTCTGCGGCTCATGCGCCGGAGAATTGAACCAACGTTCCTCGTGGCTCCACCCCGCGGGCAGCACGAGCGTGTAACGCGCGACGCGCACCGGTACGTCGAGCTGGAACGGGAACGTGGCCTGGAGCGCGTACGGACGCTCGCGTTGCTCGTACTCGAGTGCGACCGTGCTGCCGGGATCGGCCGCGGGGATCGTCAACACCTTGATCTTGTTGTCGGCGTACAGCATGCCGTCCGTCGCCGCCGTTTCCACGGCGTCGCGGTCCTTGATCGTGTACTCCTCCCCTTTCGCCGTGATGCTCCACGCCTTCAACGAGCGGATCGGCCGCTCTTTGTCGAACGCGATGCTCTGCACGCCGAGGTCTTTGCCTTCCGTGTTCAGGATGCGGAAGACGCGGCGATGCAGCGTGCGGATCTCGCCGTCGTCAGTCACCGTCGTCACCGTCTCGTGGAGCAACGCGATGCCTTTCGTCTCGGCGGGATACGTCGGCAGCTGTTGCGATGCGAGCTGCTTCACCCAATCGGGCGCGCCGCCCCAGGCGAACGCGTTCGCCGCGCAGAGCGTGAATGCGAGCGTGAGAAGAATGCGGCGGATCACTGCGCCGCCTTCCGGAGCACGATCGCTTCCTGGTCGGACGTGTTCACCTTGCTGTAGAAGTTGCGCACGACGCTGTACTTCTGGACATCGACGAAGACGGTGCTGACGGTCATCCGGCGCGAGAAGCGCAGCGCATCGCCAACCGTCGACCACTGGTTGCTGTAGGCGATCGCGCCGAGGTTGATGTCGGTGTTGGCCGGGACGCTTTCGACGCCGTAGCCGGCCGGCATCTTCAGCGTGACCTCGTCTTCGTACTGGTAGGGATACGAGAAGTACACGTGCGACTTGCGCTGCTCGGACGCGAACGGATTCTTGCGCGACACGGCGAACACGGAGAGCGGAAGCATCGCCCGCGAGCCGGTGACGGTGCCGAGGTTCGCGAGCTCGACGTCGAAGGTGGCGACGAGCGGCTCGTCCGCGCCTTTGATGCCTTCCAGCTTCGCGAGCTTCACCGTCGAGCCATCGGGGAAGAACGCCTTCGTCTCTTCCTCGAGCGCCTTCTTCGTCGCCGCTTCGTCGTCGTGCTGATGCTCGAGGCGACGCTCGAGCGCCGTCTGGCCGCTCCACGTCATCGTGACCTTGCCTTTGAGCACGTCGCCGTCGAGGGACAGATTCGCCTGGCGTTTCGTGAGCCCTTCCGCCGGAGTGGAGAGCGGAGTGCCGGTCCACGTGCCGCCGGTCTTGCGCGCGATCTGCAGACCCTGCGTGTCGGTCTTCTCCCAGGAGAGCAGGCCGAACGGCGCGAACGGCGTGCCCGGATCGAAGTAGCGCGGTTTGCCGTCGAGGTTCACGACGACGACTTCGGCATCGAGCTGATCGCCGACCGGATATTGCTTGGCGAAGAAGACGTCGTCGCGCGTGGCGACGCGGAGGACGCTCGCGTCGAAGCCGGCCGCGCGCGCGAGGCCGACGAAGAGGCGCGCGATCTGGGAACGATAGCCGTAGCCGTTGTCGAGGACGTCTTCGATGTGGCGGTTGTCCCGCAGCTTCTCGCGGCTGCTCTCCTGCTCCGTCTTCTCGTCATCGAAGGAGAGGTTGCGCAGGGTCTGCACCTTCGCATAAATCCGCCGCAGCTTCTCCTCCGGCGTCGTGGCGCCGCTGGTGATCGCCAACGCCGCCTTCTTGATGCCGGAGCGGTCGCCGATGAAGTCCTCGATCGTCTTCGCCCAGTCTTTCCCTTCCTGCTTCCAGAACTCGTCCGGATCGGTCTTGCCCGTCGTGTAGTAGAGATCGACGCGCGCCTTCAGCTGCGTGTCCGGCAACGCGAACGGCTCTTTGTCGAACGCCGGCAGATTCTCCAGCGTCATCTCGAAGTGATCGCCGTTCTGTTTCGGTACCGTGTTGTTCGGCGTGCTGTGCGAGATGAAGAAGCTTCCGACCTGCTCGGCGTACGGCTTCACCCAGAGGTTGTACTTGAGCACCGGCAGCTCGCGCTGCACCGTCCAGCGCGTGGAGGAGAGATAGCTGAGCGGCCAGGTGCGCGTGTAGACGTATTCGACGATGCTGCCCGGCTGCACGTCGGGGATGCTGAACGTTTTCGCCATCACGCGCGCGCCGCCGGCGCGGACGATCAGCTTGTCGTACATCTTTCCGTTGAACTCGACGATGCTGCCGTCGGCGTGGATGGTGCGGGCCTTGATGCCGCTCACCGCCGTGAAGCGCGGGACGTACATCAGCTCGATGTCCGCGTACTTTTTCCCTTCCTCGCCGAAGATCTTCATGCGCGTGTACTCGGTCATCGTCGAGCTCACGTCGTCCTGATGCTGCGTCCACTCCAGAATGGCCGCCGGCGCGCCGGGCGCGATGGCGACGCTCTTCATTGCGCGCTCTTCGGGCGTGGCGTCGTGGAAGTATTCGGTACGGCCCCACGCGCCGAACGCGGCGGGAGCGATTGCAGACAAAACGAGCAGAAGGGCGGCGGTGCGTCGCATGAATTAGGGACCTCTCGCTGAAGTGGACTTCTGCGAATAATACTCGGACCGAGGCGAAATCCGACAATTATTGGAGGCTGAGCCCGCCTACGCGCCAGATCGAGCCGACGCTCCCCTCGCGCAAGACGTGACGGCGCAGCGCGTGATTCATGATCGTCGACTCGAGCAAGAGCAGCTCGTCGTGATCGCTCGGATCTACGAGCTGGAGACCGAGGGCGTCGATGACCTGGGAGATGGTGCGGTCGTGATGGGAGGCGATCGTCTCCGAGACCGGCTTCGCGGGGTTCACCTCGTGCGCCGCGGCGAGTGCGGCGCCGCGCAGGATGTAGATGCTGACGCTGCGCGCCTGCAGCCACTCGATCGCCGCGACGAGCGTCGCGATGTGCCAGTTGCGATGGCGGCGATGGATCTTCGCGATGGCGCGGTTGCGGTCGCCGGCCGGCTTGTAGACGTTCGGCTGGATCTCCCATAAGAGCGCGATGCGATGCGTGGCGTCGAACGTGCCGCTCGTCGCGCCGACGGAGCCGGGGAGGGTGTGCTGTTGCCCCTCCGCGTGGCCGACGGCGACCGCGTCTTCGACGTCGCTCGGGATGACGTCGAAGGAGATCGTGTCCTGCCTCCCGCCGTAATGCGCGTTGCGGCCGAGCATGAGGATGCCGTCCGGCACCGGCTGGTTCTCGCCGATGATCGCGCGCGCCTGCGCGCTCACTTCGCCCAACGGCGTGGCCAGCCCCGACGCCCGCCCTTCCAGCTCGCGCGGATGCCACAGACTCGGCGTCGGCGCGCCTTCCAACCACTGCGGATGATTGCGCCGCAGATAGCGCTCGACGACGCGCGCGCGGATGGACGCGGTGTCTTCCGGCCGCAGCAACGTGGCAGAGGAAACGCCTTCCGCGATGTCGCCAAAGACTTCCAGCACTTCATCGCCCATCGCGACGTAGAGGTCGTACAACGCCGCCTTCGTGTCGGCCGGCACGCCGTACGCGTCGAGGATGCGCTCGAGGTGGGCCGGGAACATGCGCGCGCATGTTACGCCCGCCCGCAGCGGGTCTATTGGTTGAAAATGATCGGTAAGGAGACCCGGATGTTCGCGTTCGGATCGAGCTTCGAAACGCTGACGGTGACGGTGATCGTGTCGCCGTTCATTGCGCTGAAGAGGCCGAACGGGCGCGGTCAGGCTGCGATCGTTTCACGGGACCGATCCAGCAGCTTCTGCACGTCGGAGACGGCCGTGATGTCCTGGAGGCCGAGGCGGATGTCTTTGCCGTGCGGGATCCCTTTGGAGAACCAGCCGATCACGGTCCGGGCCTTGTGCAGCTTCCACTTGTCGATCTGCGGCGCGCCGTCGATCTTCGTGAGATAGCGCTGCATCGCGTCGATGCGGTGCTCGATCTCGTTGCCGACCGTCGGGCGGCCCGCGGCGTAGGCGTGGATGTCGCGGAAGATGAACGGATTGTGCAGCGCCGCGCGGCCGATCATCACGCCGTCGACGCCGGTCTCTTCGAACATGCGGATCGCGTCGGCCGGCGTCTTGACATCGCCATTGCCGAACACCGGGATGCGCAATTCGCGCTTCACCATCGCGATGTACTTCCAGTCGCTCGCGCCGGTGTAAGCCTCGCTGCGCGTGCGGCCATGAATCGCAATCGCCGAGACGCCGATGTCCTGGAAGCGCTGCAAGAGCGGCAGCACGTCGTCGCTCTCCCAACCTTTGCGCACTTTCACCGTGACCGGGATCTTCACGCGCTTCGTGATCTTGTCGACGGTGCGCGCGGCTCGGTCGAAGTCTTTGAGCATCCCCGAGCCGGCGCCGGTGTTGACGATCTTCTTCACCGGGCAGCCCATGTTGATGTCGACGATGTCGACGCCCTGCGCCTCGACGATCGCGGCCGCGTCGTCCATGCGGTCGGGATCGCCGCCGTAGATCTGGATCGAGACCGGCCGTTCGTTTTCGGCGAACGCGAGCATCTGATGGCTTCGATCATTCTTCCGCGTCAGCCCCTCGGCCGAAATGAACTCGGAGACGACGAGCCCCGCGCCGCCCAGCTCTTTGATGAGGGAGCGATAGTAGGTGTCGGTCACCTCCGCCATCGGCGCAAGCGCGAGCGGCGGATCGATGAGCACGCCTCCGATGGAGAACGAACGGGCGAGAAAGTCGGTCATGATGCAGCGACTGTAACAGCGGATCGACCGGAGCATTCCGGGAGGGGCGGCGGCGTAGGGGCGGGCTTTAGCCCGTCCGGACCGGCTGAAGCCGGTCCCTACATCTACCCCCGTTGGATCACCAATTCCGTCACGGGCACCGGCGCGAACACGTTGTCGACGATCACCTTCGCGACGTCGCGCGCGTCCATGAGCTCGGGGCGGTCGTTCGGCCAGAACGGCGTGCGCATTCCGCCCGGCGCCGCGGCGATCACCCGCACCCCGCTTCCCTTCGCCTCGTTCCGCAGCGCGTCGGTGTACCCGCGCGCGCCCCATTTCGCGGCGCAGTAGACCGTCTCGTTCGGCTTGCCGACGATCGCGGCGGTCGAGAGCACGTTCACGATCGTGCCCGCGCCGGCGTCGCGCATCCGCGGGTAAACGGCATCGCAGAAGACGATGGTGGCGACGAGGTTCGCGTCGAGCAGCTGGCGGATTTTCGTCTCGTCGTATGAGCCGGCAGGGCCGTAGATGCCGAGGCCGGCGCAGTTGACGAGCAGGCGCAGGGGACCGCGTTCGTATGCGGCGTCGATGGCGGCTTTCGCAGTTGCGACGTGTGCAGCGTCGCCTTCGATCGTCGTGAACTCCGAAGGACGGCGCGAGACGCCGACCACGGCAAGTCCGCGGTTGCGCAGGAGGCGCGCGATCTCCAATCCAAGTCCGCTGCTCGCACCGGTGAGGATGGCCGCTTCGCTCATGATTTCGCCCTGCAAACGAAGAACAGTTTCACGCCTTCCGCATCGACGGTTCCCGACTCGTCGTACGGATCGAAGTCAAGGATTTCTACAGGCGCGAGATTCGCGTCCGTCAGCGACTCCACGATCTCCCGTTCCCGATACGCGCGTTGTTCGTGCCGTTCGTGAATCTCGACGCGTTCGCTGCCCGGGAGATCGGCCCAGCCGGTGACGAGCGCATGGCCGATGCCTTCCCGCTTGCGCCACGTCGTCGCGATCTCCAGGTGATAGTCGCGCCCGGTGGCGACGAACGGCTCGCGCATCCCCCACACCGCGGGATAGATGTCGGGATGATTCATGTCGAAGAGCAGCAGCGAGTCCGGCCCCATCAGCCGACGCATCGAACGAAATGCCGACGCGAGCTCCACCCGATCTTTCAGATGATTGAGGCTGTCGTAGAGGCAGGTGATGCGCGCGAACGGAGCGCGAAACGGGAGCGCGCGATAGTCGCCGGCGACGAGTTGCGGCGCGCGTCCGCGGGCCATCTGCAGCATCGGCAGAGAAGCATCCACACCAACGGATCGCCATCCCTCGGCGCGGAAGAAATCCACCGCCAAACCGGTGCCGCAAGCGACGTCGAGATGCGTCTTCGCGCCGCGCACCGGGTACTTGTCGAGGCTCTCGCGAAGGAGGCGGCGGACGGATTTGAAGAAGCGCTGGCCGAGGGCCTTGTCGTAGGCGTAGGCGAAGGCGCCGTAGGACTCAACGCGATTTCGGGTCATGTGCGTAGGCAATCGCGCGCTCCAGAACCTCGTCGCGGCCGGCGCGCAGGCCGGCGATGGTCGGTTCGACTTTGACGTCCGGCTGGATGCCGACGCGTTGCAGCTGGCGGCCGTCCGCGTGGCGAACGTCGTGGCCGGTGAAGCTGATGACGAAGCCGCCGGGCAACGAGAAGTTCGTGACGTCGCCGTTCGCCCCGGCCGTCGGCGATCCGATGAAGGTCGCGCCGTTCGCCGCTTCGTAGAAGAGACAGGAGTGCTCGGATTGGCTGATCGCGCGGTCGTCGATCAGGACGAGGATCTTGCCGGTGTACTTCGGCTTCTCCGCGCGCGGCAACGGCTGCTCGAAGAAGAAGCCGCTTGCCGATTCCTCGTTGGAGCTCATGCCCGAGAACTGCGCGCGGCGGAATTGCGCGCCGATCTTCGCGCCGCGCGTGTTGATGTGCGGCGTGATCGGCCACGCGGTGCCGTTCGGATAGCCGCGCAGGTCGAAGATGAGGGTCTTCGTCTTGTCGAGCGCGGCGAACATCTCGTCGACCTGCGGAGGCATCAGCTTCATCAGATCGACGTAGCCGATGTCGCTGTCTTTGCCTTCGAGGATACGCCACGCGGCACCGCTCTTGTCCGGCGCTTTGAACGCCCGGCGCGGCACGCGCACGGTGCGCACTTCGCCGCTCGCGCCGCGCACTTGCAGCTCGGCCACGGAGCTCTTCGGACCGCGCAACGCAATCGGAAGGATGCGGTTGACGCGCGCTGCTTCCGTCGACGCCGGGATGTACTTGTGCAACCGCGCGACGCGATCCGCGAGCGGCTCGCCATCGACGGCGACGATGACGTCGCCGACGGCAACGTCCGTACTCGCATCGAGCAGTTTCGTGATCACGAAGTCGTTCTCGACGCGCCGCACTTCGAACGGCACTCTCCACTCGCCGTAGAGCTTCATCGCGCCCGGATGGCCGTACGCGCCGGAGTGTCCGTCCTCGACGCGCGCATCCATCTCCACGACGGCGAGCGCGTACTCCTCGCCGTTCTTCGCCTCGAGGAAGCGCGGGATGAACTCGGCGAGGACGGCGTTCCAGTCGCCGATCAACGCTTTGTACGGATAGAAGCGATCGATGATGCTCCACAGCCGGAACGCGGCGAGGAGGCGGTACTCGACGTCGGGATAGGCCATCTCCCGATAGACCGCATCCGGCGCGAAATGCGGAACGGCCGGCATCCCGGCGGTCGTTGCTGCGCGTTTCTCCGGCCAAGGCTTCTCGCCCTTCAGCAGCGCGAGCGCTTCGGCCAGCGGATCGGCGGCGATGACGTCCGGCGCGAGCGCGCCCATCAGCGGCTGCCCGATGCGGATCGTCGCGTAACGATCGCCGTCGATCTTCACCTGCTTCGTCATCGCGACGAGCTCTTCGCCGAATGTCGCCGAAGAGACGAGGATCGCATTCTTGTCGTGCAGTGCGACGGCCCCTTTCGGCAAGCGCGACGTGTTGTCGGTGACGATCGCGATGCGCGCCAGCGCGGTCTTCGAAGCCTCCATCGGATGGCCCGGGGCGGTGATGAGCGCCGAGTAGTAGCCGCCGGAGCCGCCGCCGAATTGAGGACGATAGCCGGAGTGAAAGACGGCCTGCATCGGCGGCGGCGTCACCGCCTCCGTGCTCAGGCCCTCGAGGTTCGAGAGCACCCAATCGACGTCATCCGCCTCGTCGCCGGCGTAGCGGACGTCGATCAACACGGCCCTCGCTTTCGCCAGCTCCGGCGCGATCGCCTCCATCTTGCGGTACAGCGCATCTGCGCCCTGCGCCTCGGCGTACGGCCCGAGGTTGAGGATCAGGACGTCGCCTTCCGTGCGCGTGAGCGGGACATCTTTCGCGTCCTTCTTCAGCGCATGCTTCGCGTCCACGTGCGTCGCCGGATCGTGCAGCTCGGCGAGCATTCCATCGACGGCTTTCGCCAGCTCGTCATCCGTCGTTGCGGCACGCACGGCCGGGATGGCGTGGACGAGCGCCGCGTCCCAATCGACGTTCTTCGTTGCGAGATGAGGGTGGAGATAGCGGACTTCCGACCAGACGCGCGCGAGCGCTACGAGCCGCTCGGTTTCCGTCGCCGCGCGCAGCGGCAACGCGAGGACGAAAACGAGAGCGAGCAGCCAACGTCGCGTCAACTTTTCTCCCATTTGTAGAAGCCTTCACCGGTCTTCTGCCCGAGCTTGCCGGCGTCGACGAGGTCGCGCAGAAGGCGCGGCGGCTCGAAGCGCGGGCCGAGCGTCGAGGAGAGGTACTCGGCGATGCCGAGGCGGACGTCGAGGCCTACGAGATCGGTGAGACGCAGAGGTCCCATCGGATGGTTGTAGCCGAGCTCCATCGCCCGGTCGATGTCTTCCGCCGAGGCGACGCCTTCTTCGAGCATGCGCATCGCCTCGAGGCCGATGGCGACGCCCAGGCGGGAGGTGGCGAAGCCGGGGACGTCGCGGACGACGATCGGCGTCTTCCCCATCTTCTGCGCAACCGCGCGCGTGTCGGCGACGGTCTCGTCCGACGTCCGCTCGCCGCGCACGATCTCGATCAGCTTCATCACGTGCGGCGGATTGAAAAAGTGCATGCCGATGAAGCGATCGCGCCGTTCGACGTTCGACGCCAGCTCGGTGATCGAGATCGAAGAAGTATTCGACGCGAGGATCGCCTCCTCCGCGCAAAAGAGATCGGCCTGCGCGAACAGCTCGCGCTTCAGCTCGAGATTTTCGGGAACGGCTTCGATGATGAGGTCCGCCTGGCGGACGGCCGGCTCGAGATCCGGGACCATCTGCACGCGGCCGATGGCTTCGCGCGCGGCTTCTTCGGTGACTTTGTTCTTCTCGACGCCTTTGCGCAGCGTCGACTCGAGCCAGGCTTGCGCGCCATCGAGAGCGGCGGTCTCGACGTCGTGAACGTAGGTGTCATAGCCGGCGAGCGCGGAGAGGTAGGCGATGCCCCGCCCCATCGTGCCGGTGCCGATGACGGCGATGGATTTGATCATGGGGCGGGATTCTATCGGACGCCGTGTCATCCTGAGGCGCGCAGACGCCGAAGGATCTCCTGATGCGAGCGATGAGCGCACGTACCGGGAGATCCTTCGCCCTCTTCGGGGCTCAGGATGACATCGGTACCCACTTTTCCGCGTTACACCGCGCGCATGGCCAGCTTCAGGATCTCGCGGTGCGTGAAGTAGTTCACGGCCGGGTCGTCGAGATGGAAGCTGTACGTGAAGCGTTCGTCGTTGTCGGCTACGAACGTGAAGCGGTAGTAGCGGCTGTCGTGGCCGTCGCCGAACTCCTTCACGCTGGCGGACACGCCGTCGTCTTCCTCGACCTTCAACACGCGGTAGAGCTTGTGCGCGCTGATCGGGAGATCGTCCGGCGGGTAGTGGATGAACTGGATGGCGTAGATCTGCTTCGGATCGATCTCGCGCTGCGGGAAGTCGGCTGCCGCCCCTTCCGCCGCCGCGCCCGTGAACCACGATTCCTCTTCCTTGAAGAGCACGAGGTTCGCCGAGCTCTCCGTCATCGGGAGCATGCCCCGATCGAGATGCACGTGCTGCTCGGGATCCGCGGAGTCGCGGAGCTGGAGCAGGAGATCGATGAGGTACTGGATGCCTTCCTTCGTGCCGGTGAGAGCGATCTCCTCGTCTTCGTCGGAGATCCAGACGTCGAGCCAGGCGTCTTTCGGCACCTTCACCCGATTCTCCAGGGCGTCGAAGGAGATGGCGGCAAAACCGAGGCGCTTGGCCGCGGCGTCGAGGAACTCGTTGGCGTGGGGATCGTTCAGCAGATGCTGGCGCGCGTAGTCGATCGTCGCCTCGTATGCGCGCTTCCGCCCGAAGTCGTGACTCAGATCGAACGGGTGGATGATCTGGTCGAGAATCTGGGCGTAGCGCTCGGCGGGTCGTGACATAGGCAAAGCCAGAACCGTTAGGAATCTACCATATTCCGAGAGGCGCTCAGCGAGGCTCGGAGCGCACCGGAACGACGTTTTTCGTCAACTTCTCCGTCCTGCGGATCAGCGTCAACGGGGCGTCGATTCCGACCTCCTCATCGGTCAACAAGCGGTGGAGATCGTCGATGGAAGCGACGGTCTTGCCGCTGAACGCGACGATCACGTCGCCCATCTCCAGGCCCGCTTTCTCGGCCGGGCTCCCCTTCTCGACGTCGACCACCAGCACGCCGTTCTCGGCCGGGAGGTCGAAGAAGCGGACGATGCGGCGGTGGAGCGGCGTGTTCTGGCCGGCGACGCCGATGTAGCTCCGTTCGATGCGGCCGTCGCGGATGAGGCGGCCGGCGACGAATTTCGCGGTGTTGATGGCGATGGCGAAGCAGATGCCCTGTGCTGGGAGAATGACGGCCGTGTTCACGCCGATCACCTCGCCGCGCGAGTTTACGAGCGGACCGCCGGAGTTGCCGGGATTGAGGGCGGCGTCGGTCTGGATGACGTCGTCGATGAGGCGCCCGCTCTTCGCCCGCATCGAGCGGCCGCGGGCGCTGATCACGCCCGCAGTGACGGTGCACTGGAAGCCGAGCGGATTGCCGACGGCGATGGCGATCTGGCCGGGCAGGATCGAATCGGAGTCGCCGAGCGGCGCGGCTTCGAGGTTCGGCGCGGAGATGCGGATGACGGCCAGGTCGGTGTGTGGATCGTCGCCGACGATCGTGGCCGGGTAGCGGGTGCCGTCCGGCAGAGCGACGTCGAGCCGGGCGGCGCCGTTCACGACGTGGCTGTTCGTCAGGATGAAGCCGTCCGGCGTGAAGATGAAGCCGGAGCCCGAGCCGCCCTGCTCGCCGCGCTTCCCTCGCACCTCGATGTTGACCACCGTGGGCATGATCCGGGACGCGGCGCCAGTGACGGCGTGCGAGTAGGCGTCGAGAAGGTCGGAATCGGCGAGGGTGGGAGCGGCGGTGCTGAGGTAGGCGAGAGACATCTCAGCCTTCATAACAAGGGGCTATTCCTCGGGAGGGACGGTTGCTGGTTGCTGGTTACTGGTTGCTTGCGCCTCAGCGCCTGGAACGAGCCGAGGCGCGAGCAACCAGCAACCAGCAACTAGTAACCGATCACGGCGAGCGACGCTCGCCGTGATCGCAAATCACCCGTTC
>JAFAVZ010000405.1 GCA_019242175.1 Acidobacteriota bacterium | reverse complement strand
CGGGCGGCGGCGCGGCCGGCTGCGGCGGGCGGGCGGCCGCGGGAGGCGGCTGCGGCGCGGGTGCCGCCGTGGATGCCGGCATCGGTTGCTGGAGCGTCGGGGCCGCGGGACGGCGGCTGCTCTTCTCCAGGCCGGAGAGCGTGTCGGCCAGCTTCTTCTCGAAGTCGGCAGCGGCGCCGGCGTTGCCGGCCTGCGTCCGCGGCTTCGTCTCCTGCGCAGGAGGGGGGGCGGGGGCGGGCGGCGGTGCGGCCGGTTTCGGCGTGGACGGGACGGCGGTATTGCCCGGGACCGTCTTCTTCGGCGGCGGCATCACGCCGGCGAGCGTGTCCGCCAGCATCTTGTCGAGATCGTCTTTGGACCCTTTGGCCATAGGTTTCTTAACTCCGGGAACGGCGGTCCGATCATCCTGCAGCAGATCGCCGAAGATCTCGTCCGAAGTGAGCTGCCCTTCGGCGGCCGCGACCCACGTCGCGGGAGCCGGAGCCGGCGCCATCACGCCGAGCATCTGCTGCACTTTTCCGAGGAACTCACTCTCCGAGTACGGTTTGGGGAGGATATCCGAAGCGCCCATCCGTTGGGCATCCTGCTTCGGACTCTTCCCGTTGTAGCCAGAGACCGTGAGGAGGATGGGCGTCTGGGCCAGCGCGTTGCGGCCGCGGATCGCGCGGATGAGCTCCGCGGTGCTCACCTTCGGCACGACCGAGGAGAGCACGATCAGCTTCGGCAACTGCTGGCCGTCCAGGGCACGCATCGCCTCCTCGCCGTCGCGGGCGAAGGAAGGACTGAACGGCTGGCCGGACAACGCCTGCTTCACCCGGTCGGTATAGCGAGGCTCGTACTCGACAACGAGAATGTTTTCAGGCATGTACGTAAGGGCTCACAGGGGAATGGTGGCATTTTGTCACAGCGCCCCAAAAAAGGGAACGCGCGCGCGGAGGGAGGAATGAATGCGCGGCAGGCCGCCTTCTGCAGGCTGCGCGAGGTGCCGCCCCCCGCTTGCAATTTCGCAGGGAGCTTCGCATACTACCGGCCGCACCTCGCTGCGACGATCTTGATCGGCATCCTGCCTGGGCGTTGAGAACTCTCCGCTCCGAAATCGTCGAATCCCGGGACTGAAGCCAGGTGACAAGCCGTAGGCAAATTGAGTTTTTGAGCTCGTATGACACCAGACAATCGCACCCCGCGTAAGCGGCGACGCCGGAAGCGGCGTACGCCAGGCGATGCCGCGCCGCAGAACGGCAACGGCAACTACTCTTCCCGCCCCGAGCCCGGCAACGAGGCACTCCCTCCCGCCGGCGGCTACTCCAACCAGGGAGGCGGCGGACGGCGACGCAGACGCTCCCGGCGCCGCGGCGGCGGAGGCAGCGACCGCCCGATGGCCGCCGACTCCTCTTCGGCTCCGCCGATCGACATTCCGGCTGGCGAGCTCGTTCCGACCGGCGGCGTCCTCTACATCAAGCCGAACGGCGCCGGCGTGCTCGTCAAAGGCGAGAACAACTTCGTGCCCCAGCCGGGCGACACCCTCGTCCCCCGCTCCATCATCGAGCGCCTCCATCTCCAGGCCGGCCTCATGCTCGCTGGCAGCGCCCGCCGCACCGGCAACGGCCTCGAGTTCGTCGGGCTGGAACAGGTCGAAGGGTTGCCGCTCGAGGAGTACCGCGACTCGCGGCGGCCGTTCTCGGAGCTGATCTCGATCGATCCGAACGAGAAGTTCCATCTGGAGACCGAGCCGGAGCGCCTCACGACGCGCGTGCTCGACCTCCTCTCCCCCATCGGCAAAGGCCAGCGCTGCCTCGTCGTCGCGCCGCCCAAGGCGGGCAAGACGACGCTTCTCAAGGACATCGCGCACGGCATCAACAAGAACCATCCGGACGTCACGCTGATGGTCCTCCTCGTCGACGAACGGCCCGAGGAAGTCACCGACTTCCGGCGGTCCGTGGAGAAGGGGGAAGTCATCGCCTCCAGCTCCGACGAGACGGCGGACAATCACATCCAGATCGCCGAAGTCGTCCTCGAACGGGCCCGGCGGCTGGTGGAGATGAAGCGGGACGTCGTCATCCTCTGCGACTCCATCACGCGCATGTCCCGCGCCTACAACAACGAGCAGCGCGGCTCGGGCAAGATCCTCTCCGGCGGCATCGACGCCCGGACGATGGAGAAGCCGCGGCGCTTCTTCGGCGCCGCCCGCAATGCCGAGGACTGGGGATCGCTGACGATCATCGCGACGGCGCTCATCGACACCGGCTCGCGCATGGACGAAGTCATCTTCCAGGAGTTCAAGGGCACGGGCAACACGGAGATCGTGCTCGACCGCGGCCTCTTCGAGCGCCGCATCTTCCCCGCCATCAACATCGCGCAGACGGGCACGCGCAAGGAGGAGAAGCTCATTCCTCCGCCCGTCCTGCCGAAGGTGCACACCCTTCGCCGCGCTTTGGCCGGAACCGATCCGATGACGGCCATGAAAATGCTCCTCGAGCGTCTGCAGAAGTTCCCGACGAACGAGGCATTCCTCAAGAGCTTCTGATGCAAGGGGTTGCCGGCCTCGACGACCGGCAACCCCTTCTCCACTCGCACTTCACACCTTCTCCACATCCATGACAAGCCTGCGTGAAGGCTTTGACGCCGGGCTTTCGATAGGCTACTTTACGCCGCACAAAACTTCGGTTTTCCCCCGCAGCCGGAGTGCGCCTTGGGCAGCGGGCCACCTACTTCAGTAGAAAATTCTCAGGAGGCAACATGGTTCATCGCAGTCGGAGTCTCATCTTCGCGCTGGCGTTGGCGCTCTGTCTGACAGGGGCCGCCTTCGCGCAGTCGGTCAACCTGACCACCGGCGGCATCGCCGGCAAGGTCACGGACAGCACCAACAGCGGGCTGCCCGGAGTCACGGTCACGGTCACGAACAATGACACGGGCCTGACCCGCAACACCGTCACGGAGAACGACGGTACCTACAAGTTCAACCTTCTCCCTCCCGGTCCCTACCGCGTCGATGCGGAGCTCGCCGGTCTCGGAAAGGTGAACGTCCCGAGCCTCACCGTGCTCCTCGGCAACGAGACGCCGGCGAATCTCGTGCTCTCGCCGCAGGTCTCGGAGACGATCACGGTCAACGCCACGGCGCCCGTCGTCGATCCGACCCGTTCCGGCACGGCGACCTCGGTCACCGAGCAGCAGATCGAAAGCCTGCCGCTCCTCGGCCGCGACTTCCGCGCCCTCGCCTCGCTGACGCCGGGCGTCACGCCGGCGTTCGGCAGCCGCATCACCTCCAACGGTGCGCGCGGCCTCGCCACCGACTTCAACATCGACGGTGCGAGCTCCAACAACGACTTCTTCGGCGAACAGACGGGCGGCACGCGCGCTCCGTTCACGTTCTCCCAGGCGGCGATCAAGGAGTTCCAGGTCGTCCGCTCCCAGTACAACGCCGAGTTCGGCCGGGGCGTCGGCGCCACGCTGAACGCCATCACCAAGAGCGGCACGAACGACCTCAGCGGTGAGGCTTTCGTCTACCTGCGCAACAAGTCGTGGGCCTCGAGCCGCCCGATCACCCTCGGCAACGGCCAGACGGTCGTCGAGAGCTTCCGGGCCAAGGACTCGACCCAGCCCGGCTTCGCCGTCGGCGGCCCGATCATGCGCGACCGCCTCTTCTTCTTCGCCAACGGCGACTTCCAGCGCCAGAAGCTCCCGATCGCGGCGACGGACATTACCCTCAACTCGGCCTTCACCGCGCTCCCGGCCGCCACGCAGCAGGCCTTCCTGGCCAAGATCCAGAACCTCACCGGCATCGCCTACGCCGACCAGCTGAACTACGACCAGTCGTTCGACCAGAACACCTACCTCCTCAAGTTCGACGCGAACGTCGGCTCGAAGAACCACTTCTCGCTGCGCGACAACTACACGAACTTCGAGAACGGCAACAACCAGAGCTTCAACCTGCTCTCGAACCAGGGCGTGGAGAACGACAAGTTCAACCAGCTCGTCCTTCAGGGCGAGACGATCTTCACGAACAACCTGTTCAACCAGCTCATCGCCCAGTACTCGACCGATGAGCGCCCGGTCGTGCCGAACACCAACAGCCCGGAGGTCGTCGTGACGTATGCGGCCGGCCGCACGGCTTTCTTCGGCCAGAACGACTTCCTCCCGAACAACACCAAGGAGAAGAAGACGCAGCTCAAGGACACGCTGAACTTCCTCTGGCGGGATCACTCCTTCAAGGTCGGCACGGAGATGCTCTTCAACAACATCTCCAACCTCTTCCCCCGCAACCGGGCTGGGGTCTTCCGCTACAACAGCGTGGCGGACTTCCTCAACGACGTGCCGAACCAGTTCCAGCAGGGTTACGGCGCGGGCGCGGGTCTCACCTCCTGGGATCAGGACACCTACGCGTTCTACGCCTCGGACAACTTCCGCATCGGCCAGAAGCTGACTCTCGACCTCGGCGTCCGCTACGACTGGCAGACGATGCCGAAGCCGGCGACGAACGCGTTCCCCCAGCATCCGGAATTCATCAACGACATCGATGAAGACCACAACATCGCCCCGCGCATCGGCTTCGCGTACGACCTCACCGGCACGGGCCGTTCGGTCCTCCGCGGCGGCACAGGCAAGTTCTTCGGCTACATGCCGGACATTTTGCTCTCCAACCCCCTGACCCAGATCAGCGGCAACTTCAACCAGATCTCCATCACCTGCGCCACGGCCACCACGGTCCGTTGCCCGGCCTACCCCGGCATCCTCACGCCGGAGCAGTTCGGCGTGCTCGCCCGCATCTCGACGGACATCGTCACCGTCGGTCCGGATTACCAGGCCCAGGAAGCGTGGCGCTCGAGCCTCCAGTTCGAACAGCAGATCGGCTCGGCGTACAGCGTCGGCATCGGCGGCATCTACCAGAACACGACGCACGTGCAGGGCACGCGCAACGTGAACGCGGTTCCGCTGGGCTACACGTTCGGCGACCTGCCGGTCTACACGATCAACGCCGCGAACCGTCCGTACACGGACATGGGCGTCGTCCGCCAGCTTTTCTCCGACGAGAAAGCCCGTTACCGCGCGGCCACGATCGAGACGCACCGGCTCGCGGTCAACGACTCGAAGTACTCGTGGGACCTCAGCTACACCTGGTCGCGCTCCATCGACCAGGACACGAACGAGCGCTCGACCTCGACCTCGTTCCTCTATGACCCGTTCAATCCGAAGCTCAGCGAAGGCCTCAGCGACAACGACGTGACGCACCGCGTCGTCGGCGATCTCACCTACCGTCTGCCGTTCGGCTTCACGATCTCGGGCATCGGCCAGTACCGCAGCGGCGTGCCGTTCTCGCGCACGATCGCCTTCGCCGGCGCCATGAACCTGAACGGCCTGACGCAGACGTCGGGCAACATCCCGGTCTTCGTCGACGGCAACGGCAACATCATCGACCTGACCAAAGCCGGCCCGAACGGCAACGGCGTCGTGACCCGCCGCCAGCTCGCCGACTACCTCGGCGCGCAGGGCGCCAGCATCATCGGCCGCAACACCGAGCGCCAGCCGGACGTGTGGAACGCCGATCTTCGCCTGTCGAAGATCTTCGGCCTCCCGCGCGGCATCCAGCTCGAAGTCCTCGGCGAAGTGTTCAACGTGTTCAACACCAAGAACCGCTTCATCGGCTCGGCGAACCAGACGATGTTCAACGCCG
>JAFAVZ010000647.1 GCA_019242175.1 Acidobacteriota bacterium | reverse complement strand
GGAACTCGCTCTTCGCCGCGCTCGCCGCCTCGGCGCGTTCGCTCGCCTCGCGCAGCTCCGCCGACTGCTGCTCCATCTGCAGGATCGCGTCACGCGACATGCGGATCGCGTCGCGCATTTGATCCCGGCGACGCTCCGCCGTGCGCGCTGCGAGCGCGATGTACATCGTGCTGAGCGCGATGAAGACGAGGCGGACGAGGATCACGCTCGCCGCGATCTGGCGGCCGTCGACGACGATCACCCAGGCGAACATCGCCGCGTAACAAAAGAGGCTGACGAGGCCAAACGCGAAGCAACGCTGCACCGTCGTCTGCACCTGATCGGCGACGCGCATCAGGTAGACGAAGAACAGCCAGCTGCGCTCCGCGCCGGTGAAGTAGATGGCGAACGTCCAGACGGCGACGTCGAGGAAGAGAAAGAAGAGGCCGAGGTCGAACGGGAGGAGCTTGCGATAGAGCTGGCGGAGGGCGATCCAGGAGATCGCGCAATAGACGCCGAGGATGGCGCTGACGACGAGAAACGGCCGCAATGCGGGCTCGTTCAGGAGATAGCGATTGTGGAGGAAGACGGCGAGGGCGAGGATGGCCGATCCGAGGAGACGAACGAGGGGCAGCTCGCGGACCATGAGGCTGTATCCGCGCTCGCTGCGCCGCTGCTCGATTTCGTCAGGATGGATGGCGACCGACATCGCGCGCGCAATGGTATCGCGTGGCGGGCACGGCCCGCTGCGCTTGTCGGCCAGATAAGGGCGGCGTGGGGGGATCGCTTGTCATCCTGAGCCGCGAAGACGGCGAAGGATCTCCTGATGCGTGCGAGAAGCGTCCAGGCCGGGAGATCCTTCGCCCTCTTCGGGGCTCAGGATGACACTGCCCTGCGTCTATTCGCCGTTCTGCACGGCGCGATGGCGGCCGCTGGAGCGTTCCTTTCGCTGGAGGATCGTCCGGATGCGCGGCAGCAGCACTTCGCGGCGGATCGGCTTGCGCAGAAAGTCTGAGGCGCCGATCTCGAGGCTGCGCGCTTCGACTTCCGCGCCGGCGATTCCGGTGATGAAGATGGCCGGCGTCTCGATGCCCTTCTGGATCATGATCTCGAAGAGGCGCAGGCCGTTGAGCGTCGGGATGTTGATGTCGAGGATGAGGAGATCGAACTTGCGGCGGCTGATCTCCATCAACGCGTCTGCGCCGTCGGCGACGCCGATCACTTCGTAACCGGCGTCGGTGAGGAAACCTTCGATGAGCGCGGACGAAACGAGATCGTCTTCGACGAGGAGGATCAGCACCGGGCGATCGACCGGCTTGCGCAGGACCTCGCGCGGGGCGGGCGTCGCTTTGAGGGCGCCGAGGATCTCTTCGTAGAGCTGCATCGTTTCGGCGGTCGGCTCACGCGCGAATTCGCGGCGGAGGATGTCCGAGCACTCCTGATAGCGACGCAGTGCAGCGTCCGGCCTTCCCTGCTCCAACTGCAGACGCATCAGCGTGCGGTGCACGACTTCCTGCGTCGGATCGAGCGAGAGGAGGCGGCTTGCCGTGTCGACCGCCGCTTCCCACCAGCCGGCGGAAATCTGCGCGGCGAGGAGGCGGCCAAAGACGGTGATGGCGCCGCGCCAATACTCGAGGCGCTCGTTCGCGATCCAGTCGTCGAACGCGCCGATGCCGGTGATGAAGCCTTCGAGGAGATTACCGCGATAGAGCTCCGCAGCTTCGCGGGTGGCGTTGATGGAGGTGGCGTTGATGAGCGGCGAGAAACGGCGCGCGTCGACGGAGACCGCGGCGGGATTGAAGCGAACGAGATCGCCGCCGTCGATCAGAACGTCGGGCGGGAGGAAGCGGAAGACGTACTGCAGATCGCGAACGATGCCCCGCACACCGGCGATGGCGTCATCTCCGGTGAACAGCAAGCGCGAGATCTCCTCGAGCGAGACCTCTCCGTCGATGCGCAACGCCAGATAGACGATGAGCGCCTGCGTACGCTTGTTCCCGATCGCGAGCGTGTTGCCGCGGTAGTCGGTCGCCGCGAGCTCTCCGAATAGACGGACGCTGAGAAGAGGCATTTTTCCGTGGACCCGGGAGGAGGGTAACACGGGTGCGTGGATTTTGTACGGAAGAATTGCTTGGGAGGGAGGATTGAGAATTGAGGATGGGGCTCCGCTGGGCGGTGAGGTTCGTCGACGCGGAGCGTCAATCCTCAATCCTCAATCCTCAATACTCAATTCGTCCGCCTGCCGCACGAGGCCAATTCGCGGGAACACCGTCGCATACGCAAACTCGTGAGCGGACGGAGACAAAGCGGCCGTCCCGTTTTCCACGAACACGAGGGAGAAGCCGCGTTCCCAGGCGTCGCGGGCGGTCGACTCCACGCCGAAGTTCGTCGAGATGCCGGTCAGCACGATGGTCGTGATGCCGCGGCGGCGCAGCTGCAATTCGAGGTCGGTCCCGTAGAACGCGCCCCATTGGCGTTTCGTGATGAGGAGATCGGAAGGCTGGCGATCGAGCTCGGGAGCGAGCTCGCTGAGCTCGGGCGGGAAAGGTCCCCTCGGCGCGGGCTCCTCGGCGATCGCTTTGAGGCGATCGCGGTCGTCAGGCGAGAACGCGACGTTCACCAGCACGACGAACGCGCCGGCGGTGCGAAACCGGGCCGCGAGCCGCGCGCTTTCGGCGACGACCTCGCTCGCCGGCCGCGGCCACGTCTCGCGGGCCACGACCGACTTCTGCAGGTCGATGACGACGAGCGCCGTCGTCGCCGGATCGAGCTTCAGCTCCATGCTTCGATCCAGGCGCTACTTCGCGAACGAGCCGGCCGGGACGTCGGGCGTCACGACGAGATCGTCGATGCGGATGTTCTGGTTCTTGCCGCGCACCTCGCGGCGCATCGAGAACAGGATCCCGGCGAC
Source organism: Acidobacteriota bacterium (assembly GCA_019242175.1). Lineage (GTDB taxonomy): Bacteria > Acidobacteriota > Thermoanaerobaculia > Gp7-AA8 > Gp7-AA8 > JAFAVZ01. Next base: position 4,748 of record JAFAVZ010000647.1, on the reverse strand, counting down.
GCGTTTGTAGTCGTGGAAGTAGACCGACGTCGGGCTGTCGTCCGGATTCGAGCCCTCCAGGCGCATGTCCCACTCCTCGACGAGGCCGGTGTCGCGGTTCACCCACATCCAGTTCGTGCCGGCGGGCAGGTTGGCCTGCTCGAACGTCAGCTTCATCACGTCCCAGGTACGGCCGCAGGAATCGGTGCGCTCGCCCACGCTCTCCCGTTTCACGGTCGACTCGAGCGACTTGAGCGGCATCAGGAGCCAGAACGTGTCGTTGGCGAAGCGGCGGGCGCCGAGCTCGAGGAGCTCGGAGGGATCTTCGACGGCGGTGCCGTTGCGCCAGCCTCGCCCCTTCTTCGTGTTCACGTTCATGATCACCACGAACTGATCGCCGCGCGGGTCGCGGCCTTCGACGCGGTAGTCGCCGGTGACGCGGTCCCAGCGCTGCGGGAACGACGCGAGGACCTGTCCCTCGCGCTCGACATTGAACGTGAACGAGAAATAGCGCGCCCTCTCCCAGGCCGGTCCGGCCATGATGTCGACGGCCCGTTGCGCCGGATCCACGGCTTGATCATGGAGGGAGACGACCGTCTGCGCGGAGGCCGCGCAAGAGAGCAAAACGGCTAGAAAAAGGAAACCGGATTTCATAGTGAAGGATCGTACCATTTGGCAATTGCTGGCTTGTGGTTTGCGTTAGGCCCGAAACAATGCACGGACAGACAGGGAACCGAATCGTCATCACCGGGATCGGTGCGCTCAGCCCAAACGGCGTCGGCCGGGAGACGTATTTCGAGGCGCTGAAAGCGGGCCGGAGCGGCGTCCGCACGATCACCCAGTTCGATGCATCGAAGCTCCCCTGCCGCGTCGCCGGCGAAGTCAACGGCGCATTCGATCCGCTGGCGTGGGTCGACGAGAAGAACAGCAAGCACGTAGGCCGCGTCGTGCCGATGGCGATCGCCGCCACGGATGAGGCGCTGCGCGACGCGAAGCTCGATCCGAAAGCCGTCGATCTCGAGACGCGGCGCAACATCGGCGTGATGCTCGGCTCGGGCGGCGGCGCCATCGAGTTCAGCGAGCGCATGTACGAGCTCTGGTACAAAGGCGCGGTCAAGCAGGCGTCGGTCTACGCGATTCCCTCCGGCACCATCGGCACGCTCGCCTCGGAGATCTCGATGGCGTACGACCTCCACGGCTTCTCCCATCTCATCTCGACAGGATGCACTTCGTCCACGGATGCCATCGGCTACGCGTACCGCAATCTCAAGCTCGGAATCGTCGACTACATCGTCACGGGCGGCGCCGACTCCACGATCACCGAAGGCGTGATGACCGGCTTCTGCATCATGCGCATCGTGTCGACGGCGCACAACGACGAGCCGCAGACCGCCTCCCGCCCCTTCTCCGGCAACCGCGACGGCTTCGTCCTCGGCGAAGGCGCCTGGATGTTCGTGATGGAGCGCGAGGAGACGGCGCTCGCGCGCGGCGCCCACATTTACGCGGAGGTCGCGGGCTACGCCTCGACTTGCGACGCGTACCACCGCGTGCGCATGGACGACTCGGGCGAAGAGCCCGCGCGGGCGATGCAGCTGGCGATGAAAGACGCGTCGGTCGATCCGTCGCAGGTCGGCTACATCAACTATCACGGCACGTCGACCGATCTGAACGACCGCATCGAGACGCGCGCCGTGAAACGCGCATTCGGCGAGCACGCCTCGCGGCTTCCCGGCTCCGGAACGAAGTCGATGATCGGCCATCCGCAGGGCGCGTGCGGCTCGGCCGGCGTGGCCGCGACGCTGATGGCATTTCGCGACGGCATCCTCCCCCCAACCATCAACCTCGCGACCCCCGATCCGGAATGCGATCTCGACTACATCCCCGACCTCGGCCGCCGCGCGGACATCGACGTCGCCGTTTGCAACACGATCGCCTTCGGCTCAAAGAACTCCGCGCTCGTCCTGAAACGCTACGCGTAGGCTCGAAAACGCAGGGCCGGCTCTCCCGCCGGCCCCCCTGACGGATCGCGAGCGTTACTTGCACTCCTCCCACATCTTCAACTCCTGACCGCTGCGGATCACCGCGTCTTCGCTCGCATTGCGCGGGCCCTTCTGCCACGTCCGTTCGTCGAACTGCTTGTCGCTGCCGGCGCTGGCGATGACGTACGCCTTGCCGTCGGCGAACGTGCGATAGAGGAGCTCCGTGCCCCACGCGTCCGTCGTCGGGAACGGCCGGATGTAGATCGGGCTGACGATCGGCTGCAGCTGCGCGATCGAGACCGCATCCGGATAGCGCTTGTAGTCGGCGTAATACGCCTCGACGGTCGTCTGCAGATTGCGCAGATCGCGCATCGTCTGGCCGGTGGCCTGGCAGTCGCTGCCAGCCGGTGGTTGGGCGTATGTTGCGATGGTGATGACGAAGAGCAGCGGGGATAGGGAACGAAGCATTTTCAATCTCCTGTCGTTGTGTACTAGTCATCTAATACACTAAGTTCCGACTTCGGAGTTGTCAAGGGGTGTGCATTAGCATTCCGCCCGAATGTTCACGCCGGAACGCGAAGACCACGAAGAGCTTCTCGACGAGCACGATGCTCCCCGCCCGGACATGGAGCGCTCGCTCCGCGACCTGCGCCGCATCAACCGCTACCTCGGCGGCATCTCGATCTACCAACGCCTGCTCCGGCACCACTCGCCGAAGACACCGTTGCGCGAGCTGGCGGTGCTCGACGTCGGCGCCGGCACCGCCGATCTGATCTCCTCGCTGCCGGGCAACGCGATGCGCATCGCGCTCGACTTCAAGATCGATCACCTCCTCTATCTGCGCGAAGGAACGCGCGTGCGTCGCGTGGTCGGCGACGCGATGCGCCTGCCGTTCCGCGCCGACGCCGTCGACGTCGTGACGTCGTCGCACTTCTTCCATCACTTCGACGACGCTGAGAACGTCACGATCCTCGGCGAAGGGCTCCGCGTCGCCCGCAAAGGCGTGATGGTCATCGACACGTTGCGCAACTACATCCCGCTGCTCGTCGTCCGTTTGCTCGGCGCGCTGCGGCTCTTCGGACGCATCACGCGCTTCGACGCGCCGGCGTCCGTGTTGCGCGGCTACACGGTGGCGGAGGCGACGCGGATCGCCGACAAAGCGAAGGCCGCGCGGCGGAAGGTCGTGCGCGCGTTCCCGTTCCGCTTCGGCATCCTTCTATGGAAGCAGTAGATGTCGCGATCATCGGCGCCGGCCCGGCCGGGTCGACGCTCGCCGCGTTGCTCGCTCTCCGCGGCGTGAGCGTCGCGCTGCTCGATCGCGATTCGTTCCCGCGCGACAAGCTGTGCGGCGAGTTTCTGTCGTACGACGCCTTGCCGATCGTCGAGGCGCTCGGCGTCGATCTCGGCGACGCGCCGTCGATCGAGCGCTGCCGCGTGATCGGCCGCCATCGCGTTTACGAGTTCGCGTTCCCTCATCCCGCGCGCGGCGTCTCGCGCTTCCTCCTCGATGACCTCCTCTTCCGCCGCGCGTTGCAGCTCGGCGCGAAGCAGATGGATGGCGTCACGGCGACGGAGTTGCGCGAAGACCGCGTCGGGACCGATCGCGGCGAACTGCGCGCGCGTGTGATCGTCGGGGCGTGGGGGCGGTGGGGACGCTTCGATACGCAGCTCGCAAGGTCGTTCGTGCGCGACCGTTCGCATCGCAACTTCGGGTTCAAGCGGCACTACCGCGAGCGCGAGGCGATCCTTCGCTCCGCTCAGGATGACAACGGCAGGCGTCATCGCTTCGCCGAGGACGCGAAACCGGGTGGAGGCTTGGCCAAGAAGCGCAGCGGGCCGTGCCCGCCTCAGGATGACAAGGTCATCGACCTCTACTCCTTCCGCCGCGGATATCTCGGCGTCAACGCGATCGAAGGCGGGATGACGAACATCTGCGGCCTCGTGCACGCGTCGCGGCTCGCCGGACACAAAGGCCGTTGGGACGCGTTCGTCGAAACGATCCGCGGCGAAGAAGCACGGCTCGAGGAGTTGTACGCGCGGTACGAGCCGGCGCAGGATGGCTTTCTCTCCAGCGAGCCGGTGATCTTCCGCGCGCGCAGCGCCGTAGAAGGCGGCGTCTTCATGATCGGCGACGCCTCGGGCATCATCGATCCGCTCACCGGCAACGGCATGGCGATGGCGATCCAGTCGGCGCTCGTCGCCGCGCCGCACATCCTGAAGCTGCTCGGCGGCGGCGAACGAACGGCGATCGAGAATGCGTACCGCGAAGAGCACCGCGCGATGTTCGGCGACCGCATCCGTTGGAGCCGCATGGTGGCGCGGCTGCTCTCCCGTCCGGCGCTACTCGATGTAGCGATGCGCACGGTGCGGACGCCGGCCATCGGACGGCTGTTCCTGCGCCGCACGCGCGCCGACCGCGACGCGATCGCGCGTCTGACCGCCGCGTACGCCATGTAGAGACGGCTCTCCAGGCGGCCCATGAAGCACGGTCGCGGCGACCGATGCCCGCCGCTCCATTCTCTACTGCGGCCGGCTGAAGAGCCGGCCCTCCATGGTTTCCTGCTAGAGTCACGCGATGCAAGCAGCGTATCCGGAGGGGGAGTTCTCTCTTCCGTTGTTTCCCCTCCCCAATCTCGTCTTCTTTCCGAACACGCGCCTGCCGTTGCACATCTTCGAGCCGCGGTACCGGGAGATGATCGCCGACGCGCTCGACTCCGATCAGCGCTTCGGCATCGTCCTGCTCCGCCCCGGCTGGCAGGATGATTACTACGGAGCGCCGGCCGTGCACAC
>JAFAVZ010000287.1 GCA_019242175.1 Acidobacteriota bacterium | reverse complement strand
GGGGTGGCGTGGTAGCGACGACACCGATCGCGCGCAGAAGCGCCACATAGTTCGCGCGCTCGTGCACCCTCTCGGAATGCGGAACTGCAAGGTCGTACGCGTAATGACGGAACTGTCCGCCCGTCTCGAATCCCGCGGTAAATCTCGCGCCCGATAGCGCCGCAAGGAGCGCGTCGAAACGAGGCCATGAGCCGAAGTCGACCAGCACATCGAGCTCGAGATCGCGTAAGGCGCGCACCGACTTTGCCAGCCGAGTTGGCGACACCGTGATCGCGTCATCGACTGCCGCACCCAGGAGAGGCACGACACCGGCGTTGTCGGGTCCTGATACCAGCGTCAATCGAGCGCGCGGAAAGGTCAGCTTAACGTCATCCACGAGCCCGGCGAGCAAGGTCGTGTCGCCTATCGCGGCGGTCTTCATCAGACCGATGCGCCCCACCTCTCGAGGGAAAGCGCGTTTCCGGCGAAGCCCGAGCAGCGCGATGCCTGGAATGCCGGCGTAGCGATCGAGAAGCTTGAGATGCCTACGGCCGCGCACCCGAGTCATCAGCGCTTACGCCCGCGAGATGCTTCGATCGTAGATCCGCCAGCGACGATATTCCTTCGCGCCCATGGCCTCGAGAGGTTTGTTCAACTTCTCATTGTCCTCGAGGATCCACGAAGCCTCCGCGCCTAACGCGCCGAATTCCTTGCCGCGCCGGAACATCTCGGCCGCAAATAGCGCGAAGATACCGCGATTCCGGTATTCGGACTTGGCGCCGAGGATCATGATCCGGCCTGTCTTCAGCTTCTTCTTGGCGGCGAGGAGCTTGAACAAGCCCGTCGGGAAGAGTCGTCCGTTACCCACGGCCTTGAACGCGTGGTGGAAGTCCGGAACGATGATCATGAACCCGGCCGGCTCGCCATTCACTTCCGCCATGAACGTGAACTGCGGAAAGACGATGTACTTGAGCACCTGAGCTTCGTGAAAGAAGCTCTCCTTCGACATCGGGACGAAGCCCCAGTTCGGCTCCCAGGCGTCGTTGTAGATCTCCCAGCAGCGGTCCACTTCGTTCTTGAAGTCCTTGAGGTTCAGGTCGCGGAACGCCAGCTGCTTGCCGACGAGTGCGCGCTGGGCCAACGCCTTCACCCGTTCGGGCATTTCGAACGCACGATCTCCCTGCATCGGAAAGAAGTACGCGAGGAGGTCCTTCGCCTTGCCAAAGCCCGCGTTCTCGACGAGAGCAGGGTAGTAGCGCGGATTCCACGTCGTCATGATCATCGGATGACGACCAAAACCCCCGACGAGCATGCCGCATTCATGGTTCGTCGAGGGATTCGTCGGACCGCGCATCGTCTCGAGGCCGCGCTGCTTCAGCCAGCCCTCAGCGGCCGCGAAGAGCGCGTTTGCGACCTCCTGATCGTTGACGCACTCGAAGAAGCCGAAAAAGCCGACGCGGTCCTTGTGGAACTGGTTGTGCGCGCGGTTTTCAATGGCGGCGATGCGCCCCACAGGTCTACCGTCGCGCATCGCGAGAAACAGCTCGCGCTCCGCGTTTTTGTAGAACGGATTCGCCTTCCTGTCCAACGCGTCTCGCACCGCAATCCGCAACGGCGGCACCCACTGCGGATAGTCCGTCGCGTTGTAGATTCGCCAAGGGAGATCGATGAACTGGCGAAGCTCGCGCGAGGATGCGACTGGAATGATTTCGACGGACACCCCGGCCAATGTAACGCCGGGTCTGTGGGCCGCGCATCGGCGGGCGGTGAAACGATCCGGGGTCACGACGGCGCGTTGGGCCGCTGCGTACCTCGTTGCGTCGGGAGTAGTGCTGCTGGTCACCGGACACGCGTGGCTCGCGTTGCTTCACGCGGCACTGCTGTCACTGACCATCTGGGCCTCGACGGCGCGGAGCAACACCGCCCAGCGCGTGTTGGAGCTAGCCCCGCCGCTGATCATCATCGCGTTCGCTTATGGCGAAGTCGCCCTGTTGATCGCGGGGCTTTCGATTCCCTTTCACGATGCCACCGTTCAGCGCTGGGACGCGGCGCTGTTTGGCTTCCAGCCGTCGCACCAGCTGGCGACTAAGCTGCCGATCTTCGCCATAAGCGAGCTCTTGCACGTTGGCTACTTGTCGTACTACCTCGCACTGGCCGTTCCGCCGTTACTTCTCTACGCTCGCGGTAAGGCGAACGCCTTCGAGCAAACAACGGTCGTGCTGTGCGTAACGTGGCTCATCGGGTGTGCGCTCTTCGTGGTCTTTCCGGTCGCCGGACCGCGGTTCCTGTGGAGTAGCCCGCCAGGGGTTCCGGATGGTCCGTTCCGCCGCCTGTCGATGAGTATTCTCGCAGGAGGATCGGTTCGGGGGACCGCATTTCCGTCGCTACACATGGCCGCGAGTCTTTCGCAAAC
>JAFAVZ010000509.1 GCA_019242175.1 Acidobacteriota bacterium | reverse complement strand
CGTGACCTTGCCGCGGATGATCAACGTTCCGGGCTCGTTCCCTCCTTCGCCGATTGACACTTTATGCCCCAGATTTGCGCGCAGTCCCTGTGCGAAACCCTCCGTCGAAGCGGCGAGCGTCATGCGCGCATCCTCGTACGAGTTGTCGTCTTTGTTGGGCAGTTTCGCGGCCGAAGTGTCGAACGGCTCGACGACCACGTTCCGGTAGTCGGAGAAGCGGAACGTCTTCACGATCTCGATCTTGTCGATGTCCGGACCCCACTCTTTGTAGGTGCCGGGAGCGGTGGAAGAAGACTTCTTGCCGCGCGCCTGCATGGGCATCGCGGCGACGACGAGCAGCATCAAAAGCAGAACCGATTTCTTCATTGGACGACCTCCTGTGTTGCGTCTGCACTGCAACTATGGAGCCGCGGAGGCGCGCGGCAACGTGATCTGGAACACGGCCCCGCGCGCCGCGTTCGCAGCTGTAATCGTTCCGCCATAACCTTCGACGATTGCTTTCACGATGGCCAATCCGAGGCCGGTGTGACGGGCGTTGCGCGGCGGTTGCGATGGCCGATAGGTGAAGAAACGGTCGAAGATTTTCTGCATGTGATGTGCGGGAATCCCCGGCCCTTCGTCGATGATGCGGGCCACGACGTCGTTGCTCATCGCGAACGCCTCGATGCGTACCGCGCCGCCGTTTGGCGAGAAGCTCGCGGCGTTGTCCAACACGTTCTCGAACACCTGCATGTAGCGCTCTTCCGAGCCTTCGACGAACAAGCCTTTCGATGCGTCGAGGTCGAGGCGGATGCGTTCTCCTTCGCGCAAACGAAATCCTTCGACGATCTTCTCCAGCATCGGGGTGATCGCCACGCGTTGCCGTTCTTCCTGTCCGAGCTGGGCGTCGATGAGCGAGATCTCGCGCACGCCGGCGAGCAGTTTCTCCATGCGCGCGACTTCCTGTTCGACCATCCGAGCAAACCGTCGCCGATCCGCCGGATCATTCACCTCGGCCAGCATTTCATTCGCGGTGCGGATCGATGCGAGCGGATTCTTGAACTCGTGGGAGACGTCGGAGGCGAACGTCTCGACGAGCTTCACGTGGCTGTCGAGGCGGCGCATGATCCGTTCGAGCGCGCGCGACAACTCGCCGATTTCGTCCAGCCGATTCGATCCTTTGAAGTGCCCGCGCAGACGTCCGCGCCGATCGAGGATGGAGCGCGCGTCGAGGCGCAGCTGCCGCAACGGACGGACGATCGTGGTGGCGAAGAAGATGGTGACGATCGTGGCGACGATGAGCGTCGCCACGAAGATGCGCACGACGCCGAGGCGGACGGCGTAGAGGTCCTGGAGGATTGTGTATGTGCTCTGCGACGCGACGACCGCGCCGATGACGCGCCCTTCTTTCGTGCGGATGGGCGCGGCGCGGTAGAGCGTCACGCTGCGCGCGCCGCCGGCGCTGATCTTTTTCTCGAAACCTTCCCGTCCTTTGAGCGCCGACTGCACTTCCGGCCCGTAGAGCCGTGTGGCGTTGTCGTAAAAGTCGATCTCCAATCGCTGCGGCGGCCGGATCTGGCGAAGGAAAGGACGAGCGAGAAACGCGACGACGCGGTACAGCGTGTTCCGCCGCACCGATCCGACGCGGCGCGGCGTCGGCAGCACTTTCGAGTCGGCGACGAGGAAGCCGTTCGCATCGACGATGCGGAAGCGCACCGTGCCGCGCGTGCGATGCAGAAACTCGTCGATGTCGATCGCATCGAGCCGACCGTCTTTGCCGATCGACGTCGCGACGAGCCTCGCCTGCTCCGTCATCGACCGCATCTCCGCCGTCTCCAGCCGCTTCTCGTACGCGCCGAGGTACATGACGCCACCGATCGGCAGGAAGACGAGGAGCAGGTTGAACGCGAGCAGGCGGACGGGCAGACGTGCGAGGAGGCGGTTCACTCTTTCCAACGATAGCCGAGGCCGTAGACGGTCTCGACGCGATCGAAGCTCTCGTCCACTTCTTCGAATTTCCGGCGGACGCGTTTGATGTGCGAGTCGATCGTGCGGTCGCTCACGTAGGCGTCGTGCGGATAGCCATCCTGATGCAGCTGCTTGCGCGTCTTCACGTGACCCGGATGGCGCACGAGCGCGTGCAGCATCATGAACTCGGTCACCGTGAGGCTCACCGCCGCGCCACGCCATTTCACCGCGTAGCGCTGCAGGTCGAGCTCGAGATCGCCGATGCGCAGCGGCGCTTCGCCGGCGGCCGGTTTCGGATCGAGTGCTGCGCGGCGAAAGAGCACCTTCACGCGCGCGAGCAGCTCGCGCATCGAGAAGGGCTTGCAGAGGTAGTCGTCGGCGCCGATCTCCAATCCGAGGACACGATCGAGCTCGTCGTCTCGGGACGTGAGGAAGATGATGGGCAGCGTCTCGCTGATCGCGCGCAGCTTGCGGCACAGCTCGAGGCCGTCCATCTCCGGCATGAGGATGTCGATGATGACGAGGCCGGGCAGCTTCTTCTGGAACGCGCGCCACGCCTCCAGGCCGTGCGCGTAGAGCTCGACCGGATAGCCCTCCCGCCGCAGCGCGAAGCCGACCGTCTCGCGGATGTTTTCCTCGTCGTCGACGACCGCCACCACGGCGTTGGCTGGACGCATGGGAGGATTTTAGCCGAGCGGGAAAACGTAGGGCCGGCTCTCCAGCCGGCCCAGTCAGAAACGATGCGGCGGGCCGTGCCCGCCGCGACCATGCTTCATTGGGCCGGCTGGAGAGCCGGCCCTACGTTTTTGAGCTGAAACGATTTCGTGATCGCCATCACCATCGAGGCATGCAGCAGCCCGAGATGTGGTGGAGCTTCGTGATCGACGCGGACGGCCGAGCGCATGACGACAACCACGCCCTGCGCGTCGAAACGGTGGTGCCGGGCGAGTACCTCGTCACCTTGCCGATGCCGATCGTCGGCCTCGCGGCGCGCGTCGACGGCGACGCCGGCTTCCTCGCCGCCGTTCCCGGCGACGAGGCAGGCAACAAGCCGGCGCGCATCCGCGTGCTGACCATGACCGGGCCGGACGCGTTCGGGCCGCGCGATTTCACGTTGCGTCTTGGGACCGGCTGAAGCCGGCCCCCACATCAGTAGCACGCGCCCGAGTAGTACCAATCCTGTTCGCCGTACGTGTGCTTCTGGATCGACTCCGTTTTCTTCTTCATGCAGTCGCTCCGTTCGCGCCACTTCTGATCGGTGTTCGCATCCTTCGACGAATACACGTTCCACAGCCGGGCCATGTTCGCGGAATCCGCGGCCGCATTGTGATCGCGTTCGAACTTGCGCGCCGCGACGGAGAGCTCGTGGCAGCGTTTGCCGCCGAACTTGCAGTACTGCGCGACATCCGTCGTGAAGCGGTCCACGCTGGAGCGATCGGGGCCGTCCTTCTCGATATGATCGATGAAGGCCTGCGCGCGAGGATCGGGCTTGATGAGGCCGCGATCGGTCAGCACCTTCTCCGCGGTCGGGCTCCCCTTCTTGTAAGCCTCGACCCACCAGTAAGTCGCCAGCGCCTCGTTCGGCGGCAGGCCGTAGTCGCCGTCGTAGATCGTCGCGAGGTTCCACATCGCGAGCGAGTTGCCGCCGAGGGCTGCCTTCTCGAACCAGAAGCGGGCGCCTTGCGTGTTGCGCGGGCCGCCGATGCCTTTCAGCATCATCTGGGCGAGGATCGTCTGGCTGCTGTCGTTGCCCATCTCCGCGGAGATCAGCGCCCACTCGCGCGCCTTCTCCAGGCTCTTCTCGGTTCCTTCGCCGTACTGATACGCATTCACCATCCATGCGATCGCCGGCAGATGGCCGAGCTCCGCCGACTGCAGATAGAGCGGAAACGCCTTCTCCTTCGCCGCCGCGAACTCCGCGTTCGTCGACGCCGAGTTGCGCAGCTTCTCCGCCTGCGCGAACAGCGCCGCGCCTTCCGCAGTCCCGTGCGACGGCAGCGCCGCGAACTGCGCCTCCGCTTGCTCATCGCCGGCCATCGCCGCGCGGAGATACCAGAAGCGCGCCGCTGCATCGTTCTGCGCGACGCCTTTGCCGACCTTGTAATACTCGCCGAGGTTGAACATGGCCGAGGAGTGGCCGGCGCGGGCGGCGCGCAGATACCAACCGAATGCCTGCGTCGCATCCGCCGCGATGCCTTCGCCCTTGGACAACATGTAGCCGTACTGCAGCATCGAGTCGCGATCGCCCTTTTCGCCCGCCTTGCGATACCACTCCGCGGCTTCCGGCAAGTTCTTCGGCGCGAGGACGCCGTCGTACAGCACGTCCGCCAGGTTCTTCATCCCGAAAAGGTCCCCACCATCGGCTGACTTGCGCGTCCAACGCAGCGCCTCCGCGACGTCTTTCGCGACGCCGTTGCCGAGGCGGAGCTGGCGGGCGAGATGATTCATGGCGTCGGTATGGCCGCGCTCCGCCGCCTGGCGGTACCACTGCGCCGCTTTCGACAGATCGACATCGATGCCTTTGTTCCCCTCGAACATCAACCCCACGAGATACATCCCCTCGGCATTCCCTTTCGCCGCCGCCTGCTGGAAGTACTCGAGCGCGCGCGGCGAGTTGCCGGTGCGGAACGTCGCCTTGCCGAGCTTCACTTCCTGCTCGCCGTCGGCGAACGCGGCGGTCGCGAGAAGCAGGAGGATGACGAGGCGTTTCATTCGAGATCCTTCAGCAGCACCTTCGCGGTTGCGTCGGTCGGATCGAGCTCCAGCACGTGACGGAAGTCGGCCGCGGCGCGCTTCGCATCGCCTTGGGCGAGATAGATCTTGCCGCGATAGAGGAACAGCAGCGGCATCTTGGGCGAGAGGCGAATTGCGGAACTCATGTCGGCGATCGACGGCGCGTATTGGCCGAGCTCGAACTGCACGATCGCGCGATTCACGAACGGCTCTGGATCTTTCGGATCGAGACGGATTGCCTCGCTGAAATCAGCGATGGCGTTCTTCGTCTCCTTCTTGCGATACATGCCGACGCCGCGATTGAAGTACGCGCGCGCGAGCTTCGGATTGAGCTTGATGGCCGCGGTGTAGTCGGCGATGGCGGCGTCGAAGTCTGCGGTCTTCTGATACGCCGTGCCGCGGTTCGCATACGCGATCGCCTTCACTTCCGCGGTCTCCTTCTCATCGGCGATCAGATGCCCACAGGAGCTGATGATGACGGACGGAACGTCGCTCTGCGCGCAGTCGCTGCGGTCGTCGGCGACGGCGGGCGTGATGGTGAGAAAGCCGGCGACCAGGCCGGCCGCCAACAGGCGCGATTTCATTTCGGACTTCCCCCTGTTCAGAAATCGCGTAATTCGTGGGGAAATCGCCTCAAGGATCTCTCACGCGGATCTCGCATCACTCACATCTCATCTAGTTGCTTCAGGAGCTCCTGCGCGAGACGAATCGGGCCGAGACGATGTTCGTTATCACGATCGTTGGCAACTTCAAAGGCGCGCACAACGCGAGTGGCAACCAGATCCAAGGGAGGTTGATCGAGTTGCGCCGCCAAGTCCAGGATTCTGCGTGCGCGGGTCAGAACGGGCTCGCCGGCGGCCGTCGGCACGCCGTCGATCGTGGTGAAGAACGTCGTGTTGCGTCCGCCTGCCACCGTTCGGAGCTGGCCGATGAATAACGTCCGTAGCTCTCCCTCTTCTGCACGGAGTCGCGCATGGAGTTTCTCGCGGCGAGCCATTCTCCCATTCTACGGTCGAGACGGACCCTCGCTCCTCGTTTACTTCAATAGCCTCTCCAACTCCGCGGGATCGGTCGTCGGCGCCTTGCAGACGTAGCGTTCGCACACGTACGCTGTCGGCTTCTTGTCGATCGCCTTCATCTCCGCGACGGTCGGCAAGTACTGCGCGAGGCGTTGCCGTGCGGCGTCGGTGCGGATGACGATCAGCGCGCGATTCGGAAGCAAGCGTTCGGCGATCGGGCGGAGCAGCGCGCGGCCGGCATCGCTCCGTGCTTCGCCGGCGATCACGATGTGTTTCGGCGTCGCGAGCGACGCGGCATACGCGGATGCAAGAGCCGGCAGTTCGATCGGTCCTTGCTGCAGGCGCGTCGCGAACGAGCGCACGATCGCGGTCGCGCGCGTGCGCCATGGCGCGCTGTCGACGAGCTCGCCGAGGCGGAGGAGATTCATGGCGGAGACGGAATTGACGGAGGGCAGCGGCGCGTCGGACTCGTAAGTCACGCCGCGGAGCGTCTCCGGGATCACGCCGGCGTCGGCGTAGCGCGACCCGCTCCAGAACAGCGCATCCTGTTGTTGCTGCAGCTCGACGGCGAGATCGAGCCAGCGCACGTCGAACGTCGCCTCGAACGCATCGATCAGGCCCTGCACGACATACGCGTAATCCTCGGCCCGCGCGTCGATCGACGAACGCCCACCGCGCCAGGTGCGCGCGAGCTTCTTCGTCTTCGCGTCGTACAGCTGCGACGTCAGAAACGTCGTCGCCTTCTGCGCCGCCTCCGTGTAACGCGGCTCGTCGAACGCGAGGCCGGCGCGCGCGAGCGCGGAGATCATCAACCCGTTCCATCCGGCGATGATCTTGTCGTCGCGGAAAGGCTGGGGACGATGCGACCGCACGAGCAACATCTTCTCGTGCAGCGCGCGCAGCTTCTCCTCGAACTGCTGTTCGTTCAGGCCGAATTTGTTGCGCGTCATCGCCTTCGAATGCGCGACGGAGAGGAGATTGAGCCCGGCGAGATCGCCGCGCGGATCGAGCTCCTTCGACACGTTGCCGCCGGTTTTCAGGCCGTAGTAGTAGACGATGAGGTCCGCGTCGTTGCGGCCGAGGAGGCGCACCAGCTCGTCTTCGCTCCAGGCGTAGAAGACGCCCTCCAGCGACACCGGCCCGCCGTTGCGCGGCACGAGGCTTTCGGAATCCTGGCCGGACTGGAACGCGAACGTGTTCTCCGGTTTGAGATCGCGCAGGACGTAGTCGATCGTCGCGCGCGCCACTTCCCGGAACCGTTCCTCCTTCGTCACCTGCCAAGCCTCGGTGTAGACGATCGCGAGCAGCGCCTGGTCGTACAGCATCTTCTCGAAATGCGGCAGGCGCCACGCGGCGTCGACGGTGTAGCGATGGAAGCCGCCGCCGAGGTGATCGTTGAGACCGCTGTCGGCCATTTTGCGCAAGCTGTCGATGACGAGCTCGCGCGACTCGCCGCCGTTCTGGCGTACGGAGTAGCGCAGCAGAAAGTCGAGGATCTGCGGCTGCGGAAACTTTGCGCCGCGTCCGAAGCCGCCGTTCTGTTTGTCGTATGCATCGCGGATCTGGCGGAACGCGCCGTCGAGCACTTCGGGCGGAACGTCGGCCGGCGGGGACGGTTGCTCGCCGAGCGTGCGCGCGAGCGTCAGTAGCTCCTGGCTGCCGGCGAGCAATTGAGGCCGTTCGTCTTCCCACTTTTGGGAGACGGTGCTGAGGAGGCGTCCGAGGTTCTCAGGGGGGAGATAGCTGGAGCCGGTGAGCGGGTGGAGGTCGGGGGTGAGGATGAGATTCGCCGGCCAGCCCGCGTTGCCGCTGTTCGCCGCTTGCACGAACGTGATGTATGTCGCGTCGACGTCCGGCCGCTCTTCGCGATCGACGAGGACCGGGACGTAATGGAGGTTGAGGATGTCCGCGACCTGCGCGTTGTCGAAGGACTCGCGCTCCATCACGTGACACCAATGGCAGCTCGCGTATCCGATCGAGAGAAAGATCGGCTTGTTCTCCTTCTTCGCCTTCGCGAACGCCTCGGCGCCCCACGGAAACCAGTCGACGCGGTTGTCGGCGTGCTCGACGAGATACCGGCTGCGCTCCTTGGCCAGACGCTTCGGCGGCGGCGCCGCGGCGGCGATCGTGAGGAGCGCGAGGAGGAGGATGGGGAGCCGGCGATGCATCGGGAAAGGACAACGCCCGACCGGCGCGAACGCTTCCGGCGTATGGTGGCTCGTGATGAAGAACTGGTTGCTCACGTTTGGCGGCAATCCGGCGCGCGCCGCGGCGATCGATGCGGATCTCGTGCGCCGGTACGGCGAGCCGCACCGGCGCTATCACACGCGAGAGCACGTCCGCGACCTGCTCGCACTCCTCGGTGACGACGATTGGACGCTCGTCGCCGCCGCTTGGTTCCACGACGCAATTTACGACACGCATCGCAACGACAACGAGGCGCTGAGCGCGGAGCTCGCGCGGGGCGCTTTGACCGAGCTGCGATTTCCGGATGTCGAGACCGTGGTGCAGATCATCCTCGCGACGGCGAAGCACGACGGCACCGATCTCTCCGCCACCGGCCTCCTCTTTCTCGACGCCGACCTCTCGATCCTCGGCGCACCTCCCGCGCGCTATCGCGAATACGCGGCGCAGATCCGGGAGGAGTATGCGTGGGTGCCGGAGCCGCAGTTCCGCGAAGGACGGCGCGCAATCCTGGAGCGCTTCCTGACCCGCCCGCGGCTGTACTTCACGGATGCGATGCGCGCGCAGTTCGAGGAGCAGGCGCGGGCGAATCTGCGGGAGGAGATCGCGACGCTGCTCAAAACGTAGGGCCGGCTCTCCAGCCGGCCGCAGTCGAGAATGATGCGGCGGGCAACGCCCGCCGCGACCGTGCCTCATGGGGCCGGCTGGAGAGCCGGCCCTACGTTTTACGGAAGCCAGCGGGCGGGACGCCCGCGCACCAGGTTTACGGCCGGGCGCTCTTCAGCTTCATGGCGAAGCGTTGCGGGTCGTAGTCGTCGCGTTGCTTCAGCTCCGTGAAGAGGTCGTCGATGGCGCGGGTGGTCGGGCCGCGGAGCAGCTTCGGGTTGCGCCGTGTGAGCGAGCTGTTGAGCGCCTGCAGCGAAAGCGCGGCTTGTTCCGCGGAGTGGACGTCGGCGCGGAGGAAGTAATCGCCGTCGTCGGCGATCGCGTTCATGAACGCGCGCACGTCCGACTCGCTCCACGACAGGCGATCGATGCGCGGGATGAGGTCGTCCATCGCCTTGCGCGCGGAGTCGGCCGCGGAGACGACGCCGTCGCGGTCGTTCATCCGCGCGACGCGCGACGCGAGCTGCTGCACCTGTTCGTCGAGTTGCGCGCGCGACTGCGGCGCGACGCGGCCGACGATCAGGCGCAGAACGGCCCAGTGCTGCGGCGACCAAGACGGCAACCCGGCCCTCCCCGCCCACCCGCGATCCTGCCGCCACTGGCTCGTGCGCAGCGAGTGATGGCAGTTGTAGCAGCTCATGTCCGAAAACTCCGGCCACTTGTCTCCGCGTGCGTGGCGCGAGAGATTGTCGAGCGAGTCGCGGAAGGCGATCGCCTGGCCGGTGGCCCACGCGCGGACGCCGTGTGTGTCGCGGTTCGGCGTCCAGTGCGGCGGCATGTTCGCTGTGTAGTTGTCGAGCTCGAACGCGAGAATGGGGTGGCCGGATGCGATCAGCTCGTGGTCGACTTCCTTCGCGCCTGTGCCGAGGTGGCAGGAGAGGCAGAGAGAGCCGCGGGTGGGGACGCTGCGCAGGTCGATCATGCCCCGCGCGACTGATTGCTCGTGCGTCCAGCCGGCTTGCGCATGCTCGTCGCGCCAGCCGGACGCGGGGCCGTGGCAGCTCTCGCATTGGATGCCGTCTTCGATGTCGATGTGGCCGGAGACGGCGCGTTCCGGGACGTTCGTGGCGTGGCAGTCGAGGCAGAGCGACGCCTTTTCGGCGGACGTCTTCAACCGCATGTTCTTGGCGATGCGCGCGGAGGTCGCGTTGGAGAGGACGAACTGCGCCTTCGAGTGGCGGTCGCGGTCTTTCCACGTGTAGTACTCGTTCTGCAGGACGCGGCTGGCGTTCAGCGGCTGGGTCGAGCCGTGGCAGCCGGAGTTGATGCAGGAGGCGACGCCGACGTACTTGCCGGGCTGGGCGGGCGGCGCGTCCGCGGGTGCCGACGTTTGTTGTGCGACGGCTGCCGTGAAGGCGAGCATCGAAGCTGCGATCCAAAGGACTCGTCTCATGTCGTCACCTCGTCGGCGTCTCGCTGACGGTGTAGAGCTTGCCGTTGCGCAGGTAGAGCCGCTGCATTTCGGAGAGCGTCATGGGGCGCGCGCCGATGCGGTTGAAGATCGAGACCTGGTAGCCGCTCTCGTCGACGGCGCGGTCGCGGTCGAGCCCCTTCGATACCGCGAGCGCCGGGCCGTGCGTGTGGCGCGTCGCGACGAGGCGCGGGTCGGGCTTCGGGCTGAATCCGGCGTACGTCG
The DNA here is from genome assembly GCA_019242175.1 of Acidobacteriota bacterium. Taxonomy (GTDB): domain Bacteria; phylum Acidobacteriota; class Thermoanaerobaculia; order Gp7-AA8; family Gp7-AA8; genus JAFAVZ01. The sequence continues at coordinate 530 of JAFAVZ010000509.1, read as the reverse complement.
GCGTCCACTCCGGCGAGAGGAGCTGGTAGACCTTCAGCCCATGCTCGCCGTCCGCTACGTACGCGAACGTCGAGGCGTTCGTCGACGCGATCTTCACGTCGTTCGCATCGTGCTCCAAATCGTCCTTCCAAGGCAGCACGTTCGGCTGCTCCGGACGTTCGACGTCGACGATCACCATGCCGCGTTTGCCCGCCGCCACGTACGCATAAGTGCGCGCGACGTAGACGCTGCGTGCGTCGGGGATCGCGACGCTCGCGGCGAGGCGGGGCTTCGTCGGATCGGTGATGTCGATCGTGTGCAGGCCGTCGGCATTCGTGACGAACGCATAACGGAACTGCACGCCGATGCCGGTCGCATTCCTGACCGGAACCGTCGCGACGATGTGCGGCATCAGCGGCATGTCGATGTCGAGGATCTGCAAGCCGGCGTCGGTCCCGATGAGGAGCCAGCGGCCGGCGACGGCGATGGAGCGCGCGCCGCGGAGCGCGCCGTCGGGGTTGTACGTCAACGCGCGGCGCAGATAGTTGTTC
>JAFAVZ010000303.1 GCA_019242175.1 Acidobacteriota bacterium | reverse complement strand
TCATTGGTCGTCCAAGTGTCATCCTGAACCGCGAAGACGGTGAAGGATCTCCTGATGCGGGCGATCAGCGTCCAGGCCGGGAGATCCTTCGCCGTCTGCGCGGCTCAGGATGACACCGACAGGCGCCTACAGCCCGATCCGAAACTCCGCCCCGCCCCCCTCCCGGTTCTCCAGCGAGAACGGGAGCGCGTGGTTCGTCAGGATCTCCTGCACGATCGTGAGTCCCAGGCCGCGGCCGTCGCGTTTCGTCGTGAAGAATGGGGTGAAGAGCTCCGCGCGCGCGGCATCGGCGATGCCGGCGCCGGTGTCGGCGATCGTCAGCGCATCGGGGCGAAGCGCGATTGCGATCGTGCCGTCGGTACCGATCGACTCCGCGGCGTTGCGCAGTACGTTCAGCACGACCTGTTCGAACTGATGCGCATCCACCTCGGCGGTGACGTCGGCCAGGTCGAGATCGACGGTGATGCGCCGTCCGCGCAGCTCGGCGCGTAGCAGCGACGCGAGGGACGTCACGAGCGGGCGGAGGGGGGTGGGCGTGCGGTGCGGGGGCGGGATGCGCACGACGTCGGCGAAGCTGGCCATGAAGCGGTTCAGCGCGTCGATGCGCGCGGACGCCAGGGTGAGCGCGTTCAGGAAATCGTCGCGATCGTCGACGCGGATGTCCGCGGCGTACCGCAGCGAAGACTCCAGCAGCGACCGCACCGCGCCGACGGAGTTGTTCACCTCGTGCGACATCATCCGGATCAGCTTCTCGTAAGCCGCCTTCTCCGAAAGCCGCAGCTCCTCGGTCAGCTCTTCGAGGATGAAGAACGACTTCGGGAAGCCGCGGTCGCGGAACTCCGCGCGCGAGACTTTCAGCCGCCGCGTGCCGCGATGCGTGACGAGCCGCGACTCGCCGACCGGCACGGACATCAACTCGATCGGCATCATCCGCGCCGCGGCGGGATTCATCTGCACGACCGCGCCGTCGAAGTCGCAGATCACGATGCCGCTCGGCGACGCCTCCACGATCTTTCCCAGCAGCTGCGACTGTTCCTCGGCAGCGAGGCGCTCGTCGCGCAGCCGATCGATCATCGCGTTGTAGACGCCGATGAGCGCGTCCATCTCCGGCTGTCCGACGGTCGTGAATCGCGTGGTGAATTCGCGTTCGTTGATGAGGTCCGCGCCGGTCCGGATGAGATCGAGCGGAACGAAGAGCGCGTGCACGAGCCGCCAGCTGATGACGATCGAGATCGCGAACAACGCCTCGACCGCGAACAACAGCATGCGCCGTTCGAGCAAGACGAAGACCGCCGCGCCGCCGAGCACGAGGTGCAGCGCGACGATGTAAAGGACGATCTTGGCGCGCAGCGTCATGGTGTCATCCTGAGCCCCGCAGAGGGCGAAGGATCCGTACCGATCTCGCCCCGCGCCTGAAGGGACGGATCCTTCGCTACGCTCAGGATGACACCCGACCGCAGCGTCATGGTGCGTCGAGTCCGTACTTTTCGAGCCGCCGATAGAGCGCCGCGCGGCTCAACCCGAGCGCCTCCGCGACGCGCGACAAATTGCGGTCGTACGCGCGCAGGCACTTCTCGATCATCGCCTTCTCGATCTCGTCGAGCGTCATCGAGCCCGGTTCCGGCAGTGCGCCCGGATCGCGGCGCGACGCGGCGTCGCGCACGGCGAGGAAGTCGTCGGCGTCCAGCTCGCGTCCGCCGCGGATCAGCACCGCGCGTTCGAGCAGCTGGCGCAGCTGGCGGATGTTGCCCGGCCACGGTTGCGAGCGCAGCCACTCGACGGCGCGCGGCGTGAGCGCATCCACTTCCGCGCCGTACGCCTGCGCGGCGAGTCGCAGGAAGTGATTCGCGAGGCGCGGGACGTCGCCGCGCCGTTCGCGCAGCGGCGGCAGCTGGATCGTGATGAGGTTCAGGCGATAGAGCAGATCCTCGCGGAACTCGTTGCGCGCGACGAGGTCGTGCAGATCGCGATTCGTCGCGGCGATCACGCGCACGTCGACGGTCTTCGGCCGGCTCGATCCGAGCACTTCGTACGTGCGGTCCTGCAGCACGCGCAAGAGCTTCACCTGCGAGCCGGCATCGAGCTCGCCGATCTCGTCGAGGAAGATCGTGCCGCCGTCCGCGACTTCGAACCGCCCTTTGCGCGCCTCGCGCGCGTCGGTAAACGCGCCGCGCACGTGTCCGAACATCTCCGACTCGAACAGCGTCGAGGAGATGCCGCCGAGGTTCACTTTGACGAAGGGGCCGCCGCGGCGGCGGCTGTTGCGATGCACGGCCTCGGCGACGAGCTCCTTGCCCGTGCCGCTCTCCCCCGTGATCAGGACCGACGCGTCCGTCGGCGCCACGCGCCCGATGAGCGCCAGCAACCGAAGGACTTTCGGGTCGCTGCCGATGATGTTCGAGAAGTCGTAGCGCTCGTCGAGCTCCGCGCGCGTCAACTCTTCCGCCGCCGCGGAACGGGCCTCCACGAGGCGTAGAGCCGTCTCGACGGACTGGATCACATGCGCGTTCGACCACGGCTTGGTCAGAAAGTCGGAGGCGCCGCGGCGCATGCCTTCCACGGCGAGCGTGATCGAGCCCCAAGCCGTCAGCAAAATCACAGGCACGCCCGGCTCCTCGGCGCGGATGGCGCTGAGCAGCTGCAAGCCTTCCTCGCCCGACGTGCGGCGGGTGAAGTTCATGTCCTGGATGACGAGGCGCGGCCGCTCCGCGCGCATCGCGGCCAACGCCTCGTCCGGAGCATGCGTCGCGACAGTCCGGTAGCCGTGCTGTTTGAGCAACAGCGCCAGCGACGCGGTGACGGACGGATCATCGTCGACGATCAGGATCATCATTCATAGTGCAGCGCCTGCGCGGGCTGCACGCGCGATGCGAGCCATCCGGGGTAGACGCCGCAAAGTATCGTGAGCGCGTAGATCGTCGCAAGCGAGCACACCAGGCCGATCGCAAACGCAGACGGCGTCACGAGCCGGAAGATGCCGAGGATCGGCAACTGGGCGACGATGATCACGCCGACGATCATCGCCAACGTCGCCACCAGCGCCACCTCGGCCAGCACCTGCATGCGCACGCCGGCGCCGCTCGCTCCGAGGGCTCGGCGGAGACCGATCTCGCGGGTACGGCGCGTGACCGTTTGCCACAGCACGCCGGTGAGCCCGAGGGCGACCATCGTGATGAGGAACGCCGCGATGATGCCGACGACGATGACCGGTACGAGCCGCAGGCGCAGGCCGAGCTCGCGCATGCGATCCATCCTCTTGACACGTAGAGGGATGTCGGGCGCAACGGCATGCAGCCGCTTCGTCAGCTCCTCCTCGAACGAGGCCGGCGTGCCGGGCTGAACGCGGAGCACGATGCTGTTCGGGATCTGCCCGTTCGGCTTCTCCAGAGACTTGCGGATGAACGCCATATTCACGCCCGGCGGCGCGAGCTCGCCCGATTTGCGGTACGGCTCGACGACGCCGACGACGCGCAGCGTGATGCCGTCCGACTCGTCGAACTTCTGACCGATCGGATCGGCGCTGCCGAAGAACTCCCGGGCGAGATCACGATCGATGACGACCGGCATGTAGCCAATCGCGTCGTCGCTGCGCTGGAACCAACGTCCGCGCACGAGCTTCACGCGCATCACATTCGCGAAGCCGTCCGAGACGTTGTCCCGCGTGAGCGAAACGGTGTGGCCGTTTCGGTCCCAGTTTCCCTTCGATTCGGAGTTGCTGTAAGCCGGCGTTTCGGAGAGCCCGGCATCGACGACCTGCGGGAAGGACTTCGCCTCGCGCACCATCCGAGCGATCGCCTCGCGCGATGGATCGTCGGCCGTCAACGGCACCATGTCTCCGCCGCCGAACATCGGCGTGTCGAGGTAGAGAACCCAGACGTCGTGCCAGTCGAAACCGAGCGGGCGATTCCAGCCGCCGATCGCCGTCGCGGCCATCGTGGCCACGGCGAAGACGACGAGGAAGGAGATGAAGATCTCGGTCATCACCAACGCGTTCGCGCGTTTGCGATGCCACACGAGCTTGAGCAGATGACGAATCATTGCGCACCTCCGCGCAGCGCTTCTACCGGGTGCATGCGAGACATCCTCCACGCCGGATAGAGTCCGGAAAGCACGCCGAAGAACATCGCGATCAGCAGTCCCCAGCCGAAGACCCGCCAATTCATCGCGAATTGCGCGCTCTCGATCACGCCGCTGTGGTTGATCCACATCAGCGCCGCGGACGCAAGAGCGACCGAGCAAAGCCCTCCGATGATGGTTAGGACGACATTCTCGAGAACGAACTGCCACACGAGCGCGCTGCGCGGCGCGCCGAACGCCTTGCGTACGCCGATCTCCGGCGCGCGCTCGAGCATGCGACTGAGGTTGAGCGTCACGAGGTTGAGCGCCGGCAGTCCCATGTAGACGAGCGCGATGCCGGCGAGGATCAATTCCGCGATCAGGGTCGCGTGCGGAGCGAGCTTGCGCATGCTCCGAGCGTTCATCAACTCGTTCGCGAAGCTCTCGAACGGCGTGTCGATCGATGCCCGGATCTCCTTGAACGTTTTCGGATCGTCGATGGGAATGGCGGCGACGCGGCGCCCGAACTCCGCCTTGATCGCGGGGAAGTCCGCCCGGCTGCGCGCGAGCACGATCGCATTCGCGTCGCCCATGAATTTCCGCCGCCAATCGGTGCGCAGGGTGGTGATCGGCAGCCACATCTGCGCATACGCGGCGATGCGCGTGACCGGGACTGCCTCCACCACTCCGACGACCTGGTATCGCTCCCCTTCCAGCTCGAACGAACGGCCTGCTGCGTTGCCCGGACCGAAGAGTCGCCCACGCAACTCGTCGGTGATGACGGCGAGACGAGCCCCGCGCTCGACGTCCGCGGCGCTGAACGGACCGCCTTCCACGAAACGGAAGTCGAGGATCTGCCAGTAGTCCGCATCGGTGCGGCGGCTGCGCGTCTCGACGCGATCGTTGTCTCGATAGATCGCGCTCGTGACCAGGTCCGTGAAGGCGGACGCGCGCTCGATCCCCGGCAGGTTGAGCACGTAGTCGTGCAGGAAACCGTAGCCCGGATTCATGGTCGTCGAGACCTGCGGTCCGGACTTGGAAACGCGGCTGACCATCAGCACGCGATCGAAACGCGATTGCGGCGCGTGCGGGCCGAAGACGTCGTCGAGCATCGCCGTCGCGACGACGAGAACGACGAGCGTGAGGCTGATGCCGACGAGCGAGATGAAGGTGAAGAATTTCCGCCGCTTCAAGACCTTCAGTGCGAGCGTGAGATAGCTCTTCATTTGTTTGTGCCTCCGCGGCGCCGAGGCGCCGCTTCGTTACGCCACCTGCCGTCCGTCGAACAGCCGCACGATGCGATGCGTGCGCCGCGCGAGCCGTTCGTCGTGCGTCACCATCACCACCGTCGTGCCGTCGTTCCTGTTGAGGTCTTCGAGAATGGCCATGATCTCGTCGCCCATTTGCGAGTCGAGGTTGCCCGTCGGCTCGTCGGCGAGCAGCACGCGCGGCCGGCCGACGATCGCGCGCGCGATGGCCACGCGTTGCTGCTGGCCGCCGGAGAGCTGCGTCGGAAAGTGATGGACGCGGGAGCCTAGGCCGACGCGGTCGATCGCTTCGAGGGCGAGCTTGCGCCTTTGCGACGCGGAGAGCTTGCGGTACAGCAGCGGGATCTCGACGTTGTCCACGACCTTGAGATCGGGCACGAGGTGGAAGCTCTGGAAGACGAAGCCGAGCTTCTCGTTGCGGATACGCGCGAGACGCCGGTCGCCGTGCTTCTGCACGTCTTCCCCTTCCAGCGCGAGCCGGCCGGCGCTCGGCGCGTCGAGCAGGCCCATGAGGTTGAGGAGCGTGCTCTTGCCGCAGCCGGACGGCCCCATGATCGAGACCAGCTCGCCGCGCGCGACTTCGAGATTGATGTTCTGCAGCGCGAGCGTCTCGACGCGCTCCGTGCGGTAGACCTTGTTCACGTTCTCAAGCTTGATCATTTGAGTCGCAGCTCCTTCATCCCTTCGTAGTCGTTCATGTTGGAGATCACCATTTCGTCGCCGGCCGCCGCGCCGCTCACGATCTCGACCCGCTCGTCGCTGGCCATCCCGAACGCGACGGGTACGCGCACGAGGCGATCGCTCTTCACCAGGTAGACATCCGTTCGCGTCTCGCCGCCGAGGGCTCCGCGCTTGACCGTGAGGACGCCGTTGCGGCTGCCGATGACGACCGAGACGTCGACGCGCAGGTTGTTGCGCAGCCGCGCGTGCGCGTCGGGATCGAGCGCGATGTGCAGCGTCGCGACGCCGTTCACGATGCGCGGATCGATCGAGTCGACCGTGCCGCCCACGATCGTCGCGTCGTCGACTTTCACCTTCGCGCGCATGCCGCTCGCGATGCGCGGCACGTACGTGTCGGAAACGGTCGCGACGACGCGGAACGTCGACAGATCGGCGATGCGCGCAAGCACATCACCGCGACGCACGGTCGCACCTTCTTCCTGGACGATCGACGTCACGATGCCGTCGCGCGTGGCGCGCATCATCGCGAGATCGAGCTGCCGCCGCGATTCGTCGCGATCGCGCCGGAGCATGCTCGCGTCCAGCGCCACCGCCTGCAACTGCGCCTCGGCCGTTCTCCGCGCCCGCGCCGCGTTCTGCTCCAGCTGCGCGATCTCGATCGCGCTCTTCTTCTGCGCGGTCGCGGCGAGCAAGGCGTCCTGCTCGCTCACGAGCCCCTCGCCCCGCAGCCTCCGCGTCTGCTCCGACTTCAGCCGCGCGATCTCGTCGTCGAGCTTCTTCTGCTCGAGCTGCGACTGAAGCCCCGCGAGCGTTTCGTCGATCTTCAGCCGCAATTGCGTCGCCTCGTTTTCCTTCTGCGCCAACTTTTCGCCGAGGCGGGTGAGGTCGAGTTGGGCGACGGTGGTGTCGAGGGTGAGCAGCTCGTCGCCGACGCGCACGCGATCGCCGGCGCGGCGCCCGATGCGCAGCACCCGCGCCTCGACCGGACTGGAGACGACCTGCTCGTTCGCCGGCTCGACGATGCCGCTCGCCTGCACGACGGCGTCGATCGATCCCCGCTCGACGCGCGCGGTTTGGAGGTCGCGCCGCCGCACGGAGGGCCGCAGCCATCGCATCGTGGCCGCGAGGGAAAAGGCGATCGCCGCGATGGCGATCGCGACGGGAACGACGCGCCGCATCATGCTTTGCCGCCGCTCGTTGCTGGTGAGGTCCCGATCCATTTCGGGACTGTGCTTAGTCAAGCCATACGCCAGCTGTCGCGCGCGTGTTTTCAATGAGTTACGCGCGAGACGGTGTGCGGTTGCGGGCGGGGTGTTCGAAAGCGGACAGTGCCGGCGAGGAGGAATGCTGTACATTCGTCCCTCAAATCTCCAAAGGAAGATGACGAGACGCCGCATCGCCGCGTGGATCGCGTTG
>JAFAVZ010000274.1 GCA_019242175.1 Acidobacteriota bacterium | reverse complement strand
GATCGCGCCGTGCAGCGCGGGCCACGAGTCGCCGTAAGCGGGATAGAAGAGGTCGAACGTCTCGGCCACGAAGAACGGCCAGTTGCGTTTCGAGAACTCGCTGGCGTTCGCCTTGCCGAACACCTCCAGCCACTTCTCGACGTCTTTCGGCAGGTTCGCGTTGATCGGCTTCGCATCCGGCGGGAAGAAGTACGTCTGGTTCGCACCCATCTCATGGAAGTCGACGAGCACCTGCGGGTTCCACACGCGGTACTGGGCGACACGGGCGCGGGTCTCGGCCTGCGACGTCCAGGCCCAGTCGCGGTTCATGTCGATCATGTAGTGGTTGAAGCGTCCGCCCGGCCACGGCTCCTGATGCTCGGCCGCGTCGGGATTCGCATTCGCCGAGGCGCCGCGTGCGCGATGGAACCACTGCACGTAGCGCTCGCGGCCGTCGGGATTCTGCAGCGGGTCGATGAGGACGATGAGGTTGTCGAGGATCGTCGCCGCTTCCGGATCGCGAAGCAGCGTAGAAGCCACCCGCATCGAAGCCTCGGCCGAATTGGACTCGTTGCCGTGAATCCCGAAGCCGAGCCAGACGATGGCCGGCGTGTTCTTGGCCAGCTCCGCGGCGCGAGCGGGCTCGACTTCTCCGTTCGCGAGCGAGGCGACGTCGCGGCGGATGGTGTCGAGCGCCGCGCGATTCTTCGGCGACGTGATCACCGCCATCGCCAACGGCCGCCCTTCGTACGTCTGGCCGAAACGCTGCACGGTGATGAGATTGGAGTGCTTCGGCAGCTCTTCGAAGTAGCCGAGAATGCGGTCCCAGGTCGTGAAACGCTCGCCGAGCTGGTACCCGAGATACTCCTCCGGCGTCGGGACCTGCTGCTGGGCGAACGCCGCAGCGGCCAACGCAGTGAGGAGCAACACCATGAGGGAACGACGAACCATGCAGATCACCTCGCGGGGCGCATTGTAATGATCTGGCAAGTGCTTTCGACCAGCGGCGCGGTGCTGGTGCTGCTCGCCTACGCGGCGCATCAGACGAAGCGCCTCCACGCCGACACCGTTCGGTATCAACTCCTCAACTTCCTCGGCGGCACCGCGCTGTTCATCACGGCCATCGTGACGCGCCAGGTCGGCTTCATGCTGATGGAAGGATCGTGGGCGGTGATCAGCGCGTGGGGGTTGTGGAAGGTGCTCCGTGGCGAGCACGACGTAACGCCGTTGCCGTGAAATGTAGGGCCGGCTCTCCAGCCGGCCCAGCGTCGATATCGGGCCGGCTGGAGAGCCGGCCCTACATTCACTGCAGCAGCGTGTCGACCACCTCGTCCTCCACCGCCGCGTTGGAGCGGGTGTGGATGCCGAGGCGTTTCATCATCTCGTTCAGCGTGGAGGGCTTGAGCTGGAGCAGCTCGGCGGCTTTCTTCTGCACGCCGTTCGCGAGCTCGAGCGATTGCAGAATCATCGTTCGTTCGTAGCGCGAGACGGCGTCCTTCAACGAGAGACCGTCCGCGGGAACGATCAGCGCGGGCTGGTCGGTCTGCTGCGGGAAGCGGAGGTAGTCCGGCAAGAGCTCGGGCGTGATGCGATCGCCGATGCAGAGCACCACGGCGCGTTCGATCGCGTTCTCCAGCTCGCGCACGTTCCCCGGCCAGGTGTGATCCATCAGCATCCGCATCGCCTCGGGCGTCACTTCCCGGACCTTGCGCCGGTTCTCTTCCGCGTATTTGTCGAGGAAGTGCGTGACGAGAAGCGGGATGTCTTCGCGGCGCCGGCGCAGCGGCGGGAGGGAGATGGTGATGACGTTCAGGCGATAGAACAGATCCTCGCGGAACGCGGAGTCGCGCATCAGCTTCTGCAGATCCGCGTTCGTGGCGGCGATGATGCGCACGTCGACTTTGACCGTGTCGACGGAGCCGAGGCGCATGAACTCTTTTTCCTGGATGACGCGGAGGAGCTTCGCCTGCGTCTCCAGATTGATGTTGCCGATCTCGTCGAGGAAGATCGAGCCGCCGTCGGCGACTTCGAAGAGGCCGCGTTTCGTGGCGATCGCACCGGTGAACGCGCCTTTCATGTGGCCGAAGAGCGAGGACTCGAGAAGCTCCGGCGGCAGCGATCCGGAGTTGACGGTGACGAATGCGTTGCGCGCGCGCGGCGACGCGTGATGGATCGCCTTCGCGACGAGCTCTTTGCCCGTGCCCGACTCGCCGACGATCAGGATGTTCGAGCGCGACGGCGCCGCGAGGCGGACAAGGTCGAAGACCTTCCGCATCACTTCGCTCTTGCCGATGATGTTCGCGTACGAGAACTTGTCCGAGAGCTCGGCCTTGAGCCGTTCGTTCTCGTTGGAGAGGCGCCGCTGCTCCAGCGCCTTGTTGACGGTGAGAACGACTTCCTCGTTCTTGAACGGCTTGGGGATGTAGTGGAAGGCGCCGTGCTTCATCGCCTCGATCGCGCCGTCGATCGAAGAGAACGCGGTGATGACGATGACCGGCAGGTATGGATTCGCGATGCGGATCGCGCGCAGCGTGTCGATGCCGCTGATCCCCGGCAGCATGATGTCGAGGATCGCGAGATCCACCTCCTCGGTATCGAGGACGTTGAGCGCTTCCTCGCCGCTGGAGGCGAGGACTACATCGAAGTTCTCGCGGCGGAGGACGACCTCCAGCACGTCGCGCAGGACTTCTTCGTCGTCAACGATGAGGATTCGCATGAAGCTCGGCCTGATTCTCTCTGCTGCTCACCACGACCCGAGGCAAAGAAACCGAAAACTCGGCCCCGCCTGACGGGTGATTCTCTACATGAATGTCACCGCCGGCAGCGTGCACGATGCGGCGGGTGATGGCGAGGCCGAGGCCCGTTCCGCCCTGGCCGCGCTTCGTGGTGACGAGCGGCTCGAAGATCCGATCGAGGATCGCGGGCGGAACGCCTTTGCCGTCGTCTCTCACTCTGATGATGACCCGGTCGCTCTCGTCGCGCGCCCACAGCCAAATGTTGCCGCCTTCGCTGATCGCGTCGCGCGCGTTGAGCAGAATGTTGGTCAAAACCTGCTGGAGATCGTGAAAGTTCCCGCGGACCGAGGAGTCGCTCGCCGCCTCGAGGTGGACAGTGATTTTCTTCTGGCGGAAAAGGTCTTCGTGGAGAGCGACGGTCTGCTCGGCCAGGTCGCGCACGCTCACCAGCTCGCGCGAACGCGGCCGGTTGGCGATGAGGTCGAGCAGGCTGTTGACGAGGTTCGAGGCCCGGAACGTCTGCTGCTCCATCTTCTTCAGGAGCCGGTACTTCGGATCATCCTGGGGCGTCTCTGCGAGCAGCAGCTGCGCGTAAGACGAGATGCCGGTGAGCGGCGTGTTGACTTCGTGCGCGACGCCGGCGGCGAGGAGGCCGAGGGAGGCGAGGCGCTCTTTATCCTGCAGCTCGCGCTCGAGGCGAACCCGGTCGGTGACGTCTCCGATGACGAGGACGAGCGCATCGTCATCGGAGACGTCGCCGCCGACATGCAGCGGGCTTGCGGTGACCGTCACTTCCTTTTCGACGCCGTGGCGGTTCACGAAGTTCGTGGCGATGGAGCGCGCGCCGGCGCTGATCATCTCGCTGTACGGCGGGAACAGCGCCTCGATGCCTTCATCGAGATGCTCCGCGCCGACGAGATCCCAGAACGCGCGGTTGGCCGTGAGCACGGTGCCGTCGCCGGCGATGACCGCGATCGCGGAAGACGTCGACTCGATGATGTTCTCGTTGTACTCCTTGAGCGCACGGATCTCGTCCAGCTGGCGGCGCAGGCGGCTGTACAAACGCGAGTTCTCGATGGCCAACGCGATGGACGACGTGAGCGACTCGAGGAGATGGAGGTCGTCGCGGGAGAGCGGCTCTTCGCCGCGCTTCGTGCCGAGGAGCAGGAGGCCTTGCAGCTCGCCGCGGTTGCGCAGCGAGAAGACGTAGCGATAGCCACCTTTCAGCAGCTGCCACGGCAGCTCCGTGGCGTCGGGCAGGCGCGGCTCGGTGAGCATCAACGGCCCTTCGTTCGGCATCTCGCCGAAATCGGCTTCGGTGACGCGGCGCGGGATGTTCGGCTCGGGCTGATAGATGAGGAACGAGCCGCTGTCGCGCGTGAAGAGGTTCATCTTGTCGATGTCGAGCGCGGCGCGCATGCGCTCCCGCATCATGGCGATCAGCTCGTGGACGTCGTTGAACGTCGCCAGCTCCTGGGCGAAGACGGCCATCGTGCGGCGATGGCGATAGCTCTCGCGATAGAGGATGCGCTCGATCACCGACTCGACGCGTCCCTTCACCGGAATCAGCACCGCGGCGATGAGCAGGCCGGAGGTGAAGGCGAGGAAGTTGCGCTCCATCGCCGACCGCTCCTCGATCGCGCGGGAGAGCATGAGGTTCACGGTCGAGAACGCGATCATGCCGAAGACGAACGTGACCGAGTACGCGAGGATCTCCTTGATCACGACCTCGACGTCCCACAGCTTGTACTTCAGGATCGAGACGGCGAAGGCGAGCGGGATGAGCGCCAGCGGCAGGATGGAGATCGTCGTATAGACCGGCCGCACGTTGCCGGACACGAAGTACGGGATGATGTAGATGATGAGGAACGGCAGGAAACCGAGGCTCATGCCGAGGTAGATCCACTTGATCTGCTTCTTGCCGACGGCCGCCGCGGTCCGGTACGTGTACGCGAGCGCGACGAGCGCCGCGGTGAAGTAGAGCGCGAAGTCGAGCAGCTCCCACTTGAAGATGATCTCCAGCGCGCGCTCCGGCGCCGCGATGCGGATGGCGTTGCTGAAGACGAGGAGATCGATGCTCCAGGCGGCGAGGAGCACCGCCGGCAGGTACATCAGCGCGAGCAGCCACTTCTTCTGCTTCAGCACCGGGCGCGGGAACAACAGGAAGAAATGCAGCGCCAGCGGCGGGAGGAAGATCATCGCGAAGTCTTCCACCATCTGAAGCGTCTTGTAGCTCCAGTCGACGTCGCCCGCCGGCGTGTAGACGTAGACGATGAAGGAGAGCAGCGTGACGAAGAAGAAGAGCGTCGACTCGCGCGTCTCGCCGCGGAAGAGCGTGAAGAGGCCGATGGCGAGGTAGAGGAAGCCGATGAAGCTGAGGATGAGATACGGGTAGTCGATCTTCAGCTCGGGCGGGCGGTACGTGAGGCTGAGCGTGTGGCCGCCGCGGTTGATGAGCATCGGGACGCCGGTGCCGATGCGGCGCAGCGTCTTCTGCAGTCCTTCGACTTCCGTGGTCGGTGTGTCGCCGATGAGCCAGATCTCGTCCCCGGGGCGGAGGCCAGCCTTTTCCGCGCCGCTGCCAACGTCGACGGTCTTCACGGCGATGACGCCGTTCTTGCGTGTGAAGGTGAAGTCGATGCGCTCGAAGGAGGATCGTTTTCGCTGGAACGAGACGAAGGCGCCGACGACCACTGCGACCGTCAGCAGACCCACCAACACCGCCTTGAACCAGGAGTTTCGCATCGACCGGCCCGGGGATATTCACAGGGGGTGCCGCGCGAAAACAGGGGTTAAGTTGCTGGAATCACAGGAACGGCGGTTCGCCCGCGCGGCGGTACGGCTGAGCTGCTTTCCAAAAGGTTGGATTCGGAGCGCGGATTCTTGAAGGCCGATTCGGGGAAACGAATCAAGCGTTCGGGAAGCCGTTCACGAGCTCGTCGGGCCAGAGCGGCAGATCTTCGCCCGTGCGCAGCTTCCGTTTCCGCGCGGCTACGTTGTAGGTGGCGAGAAGCTGATGCTGATCGCAGAACGCGGCGATGAGCGCGTCGCGGCCGAGCTCTTCATCGATGACCGACGCCATCCGGTACCCCACCGTGTACCACGGCCCGACGATGCCGAAGAGCTCCATGCCCCGCTTCTTCTGCTCGCTCTCGTCCAGCTTCCCGCTTTGGACTGCCTGGAGAAAATCGCGCGCCTCTTCGAAGTTCTCCCGCTCCCGTGTCTGCTGGCGCTCCCACTCCGCCAGGGCGTCCGGCTTGATGCGCGGCTTCCCGCCGTTCGCCGCCGCGTACGTGGCGATGCCTTCCCCGAATGCGGTGAGCCATCCCTCCCCTTTGCATGCCGCCGCATAGCCGATGTGGTGAAACTCATGCGCGACGATGCCCTCGAAGGTGTCGCGCTCCAACGGCTCGAGGTAGATGAAGATGGCCGGATCGCGCTCCAGGTCGAAGACGAAGCTGTTGGTCTTCGGCTTGATGACCGGATAGACCTTCGCCTTGACGCCGGCGTTCTTCGGCAGGAAGGCCAATGCCTGCCTCGCCGCGTTCGAGAGATCCGCGTTGCGCCACGCTTGCAGCGTTGCTCGCAGCTCTGCACGCCTCTTCAACAGCTCGTCGCTCATGACGAACCGGCGAAACTCCTCGTCGGAGAGCTCGCGTCCCATCGACGACTCGCGCTGCTTCAGGCGCCGGTAGCCTTCGGTGGCGAAGAGCCTGGCCCAATCCCGCTCCGTGAGCGCTTTGCCGGCCGCGCGTGCGTCGAGGATGGCGAGCACCTGCTCCGCCTCGTGCGCGCGGAGGTCGACGTCGACGCGCGTCGTCGCACAGGCGGTGAGCAGGAGGAGACACGCGAACGCCGCACGCATGGGCGTTCGACGGCGTTCGCCAGCGGGCGGTTAGTTCAATGACGGCGACGTAGTGCTGTCATCCTGAGTCGCGAAGACGACGAAGGATCTCCCGGCACGTGCGCTCATCCCCCGCATCAGGAGATCCTTCGCCGTCTACGCGGCTCAGGATGACATCTATGCAGCGACGGGCCTCAGCCGGTTCGGGACGGGCTGAAGCCGCCACCGATCACGGCGCCGTCGTCACCGGGAACCGGCAAACATCCCGTAGCAAACACACATCGCAATTCTCCTTCCGTCGTTTCCGCGAGCAGAGGTCGAGGATGCCGAGGCGGCAGAGCGCGAAGTCGTAGCGGATCGGATCGGTGGGGTCGAACGCAGCGAGATGGTCGGTGATCCCGCGGGCGGCTTTCCAGTCGGCGGTCTTGCGCGCGTTCAGGCCGAGGAACGTGGCGATGCGGTGGATGTGCGTGTCGACGGGCATCACGAGCTTCGCCGGGTCGACGAACGTCCAGAGGCCGACGTCAGGCGACGTGCGGC
>JAFAVZ010000240.1 GCA_019242175.1 Acidobacteriota bacterium | reverse complement strand
GCCTTCCAGCCGAAGCGGCTGATCGTGCCGTCGTTCGGGTTGCGGTTGTACGTGCCGCCGACGCCGAACAGCGCGCCCGAGCCGAGGGTGCTGAGGAGATCCGTCTCCTCGATGTTCTCGATGAGGCCGGAGCCGAAGAGCGGCGTGGGGATGCGGAAGACGATGTTGTTGTTGTCGATCGCCGCCTGGAAATTCGGCTGCTGGATCTCCGTCGACGTGCACAGCCCGGCGTCGGAGCGGCCGGCGATGGTGAAGAGCGCGTGCACGCCGCCGTCTGGCGCGCTGGTGATCGGGTTGCCCGAGGCGTCGGTGTAGAAGATGAAGCGCGCTTCGCGGATGGCGCCGGTCGGGGAGAGGAACGACGGGACGAGGTTCTCCGCTCCTTCGGCCGAAGCGTCGTCGAATTGGGGATTGGCCGCCGGGCTCGTGCCGCCCGTGGCCGGATGCGCGTGGCAGATCGCGCAGCCGCGGGAGTTGAAGCGCGGGCCGAGGCCGACGCCCGCCGCTCCGGTGATGGAGCCGGTGACGGAGTCGACTTCTTCGAAGCGGTCCTTCCCGTCGTTGAAGAACGTCAGGATGGTGGTGGGGCTGTTCGCGGCGACGGAAGCGAGCGGGGCTCCGGCCGCCGCCGCGCCGCCGCGGGGTCCGGGGTCGGTTTGAGAGAACGCGGGGAGGGTGGAGAGGAGGGACAGGAGAGCGACGGATGCTAGGGGACGCACTTTCAAGACGGACCTCCTGTGGCAGTCGAACGGGAAACGGTGAGATGTCGCGACGGGGGTACTCTGCGCTCCGGACTCAGGGACGGAAGCCGATTTGGGATGAACTGCCGGAATTCTGGTTTGAAGGGGTTGCGCACGGGCGACGGCGTTCGCGCTCGGCACTCGGCGTAGAGTGGGCGCGTCCTTCGCTGCGCTAAAATCGCGTGCATCGACCAGCATCCGCGCTACGCGTCGCGCCGCCTCGTTCTGCTCGCCGCCGCGGCGCTCTACGGCGTCGGTTGCGGCATCACGATCGGAACGCTGTTCGTCGCGGAGCCGCACCCCGGACAACTGCCCGGATTGATGCTCGCCCACGGCCTCGATGCCCGCGGCCCCTTGCGCAGCGTCCTCGGCGCCATCGTCGCGCCGCTCGTCGCCGTGTTCCTGTTGCGTCCGGTTCTCGATCGCATCGCGCGTGACGCACGGCTGCGCGAGTGGGCGCTCTGGGCGCTCGCCGGCGCGCTGGTGAGCGGGCTTTGGATCGCGCTCGTCGATCCGTTCCAGTCGATTGCCGTGCTCTTCCTGCCGCCCGTCGCGTTTGCGGCGATCGGCGCCGTGTCGCGGCGCGACGTCGGCTTCACGCGAGACGACGTCGGCCTGCTGGCGATCGCGTTGGCGCTCGTCGCGTCGCTCGGCCTCGTGCTGCCGCTCGCGCTCGCCGCGCCCCTCGCTGCGCTCGTGACGCTCGGCCTGCGCGTCGCGGTGCGCTTCCACGTGCCGCGCGTCCTCTATCCGCTGTTCGCGTTCGCGATGTTCTTCCCGACGACGACGCCGGTCGTGAACCTGTTCGAGGAGGGGCACTCGCTGACGCCGGCGGCGGAGATGTTGCGCGGCGAACGGCCGTATCGCGACATCGTTCCCGGCCACGGCCTCCTCTCCGACGGACTCCTCGACGCCACCGTCATCCGCCTCGGCGCCCGCGACATCGGCGACGTTCTGCGCGTGCGCAACATCGTCGCGGCGCTGGTGCCGGTTGCGGTCTACTGCCTCGCGCTCGGCGTGACCGGCTCCGCGAACGTGGCGCTGCTCGCGTTGCTCTTCTCCGCGTCGCTGACGATCACCGGGACGCCGTGGGCGCGGCCGATCTCCGCGATCGCGTCGATGCCCGGCATCCGTCCGATTCCCTCGCTCTTCGCGCTCGCTTTCTGCGCGGCGGCGATCCGTTTGCGCCGGCCGCGCTGGCTCGGCTATGCGACGGCGCTCGCAGTGCTCGCGGTGATGACCTCGCTCGACTTCGGCTTCTACGCCGTCGTAGCGGTCGGTGTGACGGCGATCCTCATGCGCTCGTGGCGCGCGCCGCTCGTCGGAGGCGGCATCGCGACGGCGATCGTCGCCCTGCCGATGCTCGCCACTGGCTGCTTCGTCCCATTCGTGCGCACGACGCTCTTCGAACTGACGCCGCTCGGCGAGGCGTACGCCGTCGCCTTCTTCGGCTTCCCGCCATCGCATCTCGCGTTGCGCGGCTTTCCGGAGATCGTCGGCGGCATCGCATCGCAACGCGTCGTCTGGATCGTGCTCTGGTTCGGCATCGCCGCCGCGACCGCGGTCGCGTTGGCCCTCCGCCTCCCGCGCCGGCTCGCCGCGCTCCTCCCCCTCGGCGTCTGGACGATGGCCGCCGGCATCTCCTACGCGGAGCGGACGAACGTCTACTTTTTGCCCGTCGCCGCGGTGCTGGTCATCGGCGCCGCGAATGCGATGCGCCGCACGCGTTGGTTCGCGGCGGTCGTCGTCGCTCTGGTCGTGATCGCCGCGCCGACGAGCGCCCTGCGTGACTTCTTCGATGCCCGCAAAGCCGCGCCGCCGAGTCCGCAGATCCTGATGCACGGCGCGCTCTTCGACGCCGACAACGTCGCGAAGATCGCCGCCGCGGAGGCGTTCATCGACCGCTCGCTGAAGCCGGGCGAGACGTGGTTCGACTTTGCGAACATGCCGGCGCTCTACTACCTCTTCGACCGCAATTGCCCGATCCGGCAGTACGAGATCGCGTTCTACGAACCGGAGGCGCTGCAACGGGAAGTCATCGCGCGCCTGGAGCGCGACCAAACCGTCCGCGCCGTCCTGATGCAGTTCCCAAACCTCGGCTACACCTCGCTCGACATCCCGAACGCCAGCCGCGCGCCGCTCGTGCACGCGTGGTTGCGCGCGCACTTTGCGCCGGCCTACGAGCGCGAAGGCGTCGTGTTCTGGGTGCGGGTGCGATGACCGACAAGGAGCACACGTGAGCGAAAAAGGTCGCCTGAATCTCGTCAATGGCACGAACCAGAGCTGGCAGTTGACCAGCAGCAGCTCGACGAAGCTGAAGACGTGGGACTTCCCGCAGACGATCGCCGCCGGCGCGCAAGGCATGTGCACGATCGAGACGGAAGGCACCTCGAGCGACACGCGCGGCGACGCAACGTACACGCTCGGCGACACGCTGTTCACGATCCTCATCCAACTCGTCATGCAGGACGGGAAAGTGACGCTGCAGGCGAGCTGGAATGGGACCGAGGCGGATTACGTCGTGTTTCCGCCGGCGATGGCGGAGGTGCCCAGCGCGATCGGCTGGAGCAAGGACGGCACCGTCGCAGCCGGCGTGTTCACGCTTTCGACGGCGCCGATTCCGCCCGTCGCGGGGACGGGTTGGACGTCCGACTGGTTCGGCATCTACGGCCGCTGCCTGGCCGCGCAGAAGCTGAGTGCTCTGACGATTCCGGGCACGCACGACAGCGGCTCGTACGGCATCTCGAAGCCAAACAAGTTCACGAAGACGCAGGACCTCGACTTCAACGGCCAGCTCAGCGCCGGCGTGCGCTACTTCGACATGCGCATCGGCTACCAGCCCGAGTACGACGACGCCAATCGCTTCATCCTCGTCCACGACTTCGCCAAGTCCGTCACCCTCCTCGACGCCCTCGGCCAGATCACCTCGTTCCTCGCGCAGCATGCGGCCGAGATCCTCATCCTCGACTTTCATCGCTTCACGAACTTCGCCTCCGACCAGCCCGACGACGATTCCAATTTTCCGTACGCCGAGCTGACGTACTGGATCGGGAAGGGGCTCGGCCCTTTGGCGTACGCGATTCCGTCGGGGAGGAACGCCGCGGACGTCACGCTGAACGACATCTACGCGACGTCTGGCCGCGTGCTCGTCTCGTTCAACGTGGATGCGAGCGTCTACTCGAACGCCGCGTACATCCCGCCCATCACGCAGGTGTGGCAGGGTGGGGACAAGGACTGGAACACGCCGGACGCCGTGCCGAAGTTTTTCTCCTGCGTCCTCGGCCAGGTGACGGAGGACTGCCCGGGCCAGAAGCCGGTCGCCATCCCGCAGAACCAGATCTGGGCCATGATGGCCGCCATCAACTTCCCGCCGCTCCAGCCGCCCGAGGTGCTTTCGCCGGATTTGGATAACCTGGTTTATGGCGGGTCGGAGTGGTCGCAGGAGTGCAACGCGATCGCGACCGACTTCATCGAACAGACGGCGCTGGTGAGCAACAGCGTTTGCACGTCGGTGATGAAGGGGACCACCTTGTCATCGTGAGCAGCGAAGACTGCGAAGGATCTCCTGGTGCGGGCGATCGGCGCACGTGCGGGGAGATCCTTCGTCGTCTTCGCGACTCAGGATGACACCGATCTCGCGCGGCGCGTGAAGGTACGGATCCTTCGTCGTCTTCGCGACTCAGGATGACACCGATCTTGCGCGGCGCGTGAAGGTACGGATCCTTCGTCGTCTTCGCGACTCAGGACGACACCGATCTCGCGCGGCGCGTGAAGGTACGGATCCTTCGTCGTCTTCGCGACTCAGGATGACAGGTCGCTGAGGCCGGCGAGGGACGCGGAACCTCGTGAAGCCCGGCCCACAAACGCGGCGGGCGTGCCCGCTGAGGGACTTTGACTCGATTTTGCGCGATCTGAGTCAAAGGGGGTTTCCCCACTCGAATGAAGGAGCTTCGCCTGATGGCCATGTTGCGCCGCGCCGTACTGCTGCTCTCGCTCGCGCTCTTCCCGGCAATGCTGTACGCGCAATCCGCGGACGTGCAGATCACCGCGACCGACTCGCCCGATCCGGTCGGTCCGGACGGCAACATCACCTACACGGTCACCGTGACGAACGCCGGGCCCAACGCGGCGGCGAACACGAACATGAGCGTGATCCTCAACAATACGCTCCTGTATCAATCGATCACGACTCCCGCCGGCTGGAGCTGCCCGAGCCTGCCGGTGAACAGCGGCGGCTCCTTCACCTGCACCTCCACGACGCTCGCCGCCTCGTCGACCTCCGTCTTCACCGTCGTGCTGAAGGCGGCGCAGTCGCAGATCGGCAACAGCGATCAGACGCTCAACCAGCTCTTCACGGCCAGCGGCTCGACGTCCGATCCGAACAACGGCAATAACGCCGTCACCGTGCAGACGGCGTACGTCGTGCCGAAGGCGGATCTCGCCATCACCGCGACCGACTCGCCCGATCCGGTCGGTCCGGACGGCAACATCACGTACACGGTCACGGTGACGAACAACGGCCCCAACGCCGCGACGACCGCGAACATGAGCGTCGTGCTCAACAACACGCTGCTCTACCAGTCGGTGACGACGCCCGCCGGCTGGACCTGCCCGAGCCCGCCCGTGAACTCCGGCGGCTCGTTCTCGTGTACTGCCTCGTCGGTTCCGGCCTCGTCGGTCTCCGTCTTCACGGTCGTGTTGAAAGCCGCGGTCTCGCAGCTCGGCATCAACGACCAGACGCTCAATCAGGCGTTCACGGTCGGCAGCGCGACGAACGATCCGGTCGGCGGCAACAATGCCGTGCAGGTCCAGACGTCGTACGTCACGCCGAAGGCCGATCTCGCCGTCACGGCGACCGACTCGCCCGATCCCGTCGCTCCGGACGGCAACATCACGTACACGGTCACGGTGACGAACAACGGCCCCGATGCCGCGAGCAGCGCCGGCCTCAGCGTGCCGATGAACAACACGCTGCTCTACCAGTCGGTCGCGGCGCCCGCGGGCTGGACCTGCCCGAGCCTCTCGCCCGGCTACGGCGGCGGCTTCACCTGCACGAATCCGTCGTTCGCGCCCGGCACCCAGGTCTTCACGATCGTGCTGAAGGCGGCGCAATCGCAGTTCGGCAATTTCTCCCAGACCATCACCCAGAACTTCAACATCGGCGCGAACACCACCGATTCGGTGCAGGGCAACAACAGCGTCAACGTGACGACGCAGTACGTCGTCACTCAATCCGACATCGCGACGACCGCGACCGACGCGCCCGACCCGGTCACGCCGGGCAACAACATCACTTACTCGATCACCGTCACGAACAACGGCCCGGACGCCGCTCCCACGACGCAGCTCGACATCCCGTTGGCCTCGGCGCTCCTGTTCCAGTCGATCAGCGGCCCGGGCGGCTGGACGTGCACCGGCCCGACGGTCAACACGAACGGCCCGGTCAATTGCAAGAACCCGTCGATGGCCGTCGGCTCGGCCCAGTTCACGCTCGTGGCGAAGGTGAATCCGACGCTGGCCAACGGGCCGGGCGGCACGATCCCCCAGAACTTCATCGGCAGCAGCAACGCCCAGGACACCGTGAACGGCAACAACGTCGCCTCGGTCTCGACGACGTACACGACGCTGGTGGCCGATCTGGAGATGACGAACGTCGATACGCCCGATCCGGTGACGACGGGCGGCACGATCACCTACACGCAGACGATCACGAACCACGGCCCCGACACGGCCACGAACGCCTTCATCTCCGAGACGTTGCCGGCCACGGTCACGTTCCAGTCGCTCAGCGCGCCGGGCGGCTGGTCGTGCACCACGCCCGCCGTCGGTGCGAGCGGTGCGATCAACTGCTCGATCGCCTCGCTGGCGAACGGCGCGTCGGCGACGTTCACGCTGAAGGTGACCGTCGTGGCGACGTCCGGCACCATCGTGAACACCGTCACGGCCGACAGCGCGACGTGGGACAACCTCGCGGGCAATGACAGCGCGACGGCCACGACCTCGCTTCCCGCCGTGCTCAGCGCCGACCTCGGCATCACGAAGTCGACGATCTCGTCGTCCGCGGCGCCGGGCGGCTCCATCAGCTACACGATCACGCTCACGAATCACGGCCCCGACGCCGCCGCCTCGGCGGTGATGACGGACGCGTTGCCGGCCTCGCTCCTCTTCCAGTCGATTGTGGCGCCGGCCGGCTGGTCTTGCACGACGCCCGCGGTCGGGGGGAACGGCACGATCACCTGCTCCGCCGCGACGCTGGCGAACGGCGCGTCCGCGGCGTTCACGCTCGTGACGACGGTCGCCGCCAACGCGACCGGCACCATCAGCAACTCGGCCGCCGCCAGCAGTGCGGCGTCCGATCCGGTCAGCGGCAACTCCAGCGGCGCGTCCGGCGGGGTGGTCGTCGGCGCCGCAGCGTCGGCCGATCTGTCGCTGACGAAGACCACGACCTCCACGCAGGCGGTCACCGGCAGCAACATTGATTACACGATCACCGCGTCAAACGCCGGCCCGTCCGCGGCGACGAACGTCGTGGTGACCGACACGCTGCCCCCCGGAGTGCAGTACGTCAGCGCGACGCCGTCCCAGGGCTCGTGCAGCGGAACCACGACCATCACCTGCAACCTCGGCACGCTCGCGAACGGCGCGACGGCGACGGTTGCGGTGCGCGTGCTCGTCGTCGCGACGACCGGCACGGTGAGCAACACGGCCTCGGTCAGCGCGTCGGAGTCGGACCCCTCCGGCGGCAACAACGCGTCGACGGCGCCGCCGCTCACCGTCGTCGCCGGTCCCCCCGGCCCGGCGCAGGTGCCGACGCTTTCCGAGTGGGCCCTCCTCGCGCTGGCCGGCCTACTCGCGGGACTGGCGCTCCTGAAGATGCGCCTCTGATCCGAACGCAGGGCCGGCTCTCCAGCCGGCCCGTTGGGTTGTCCGACAGGGCCGGCCGAGAGCCGGCCCTAAGTGTTTTCAGCCGGGATGTTTCCTGCCAGCCGACACCCGTGCGGCGACCCGTAAGTGTGTACCGGATTATTGACAGAAAACTTTGTTGACAGCCTTTAAGCCCGCTGCTAACCTGCCCGCAATCGTTCCAAAAGTCTCGGATTAACGTCAACGTCTGAACCGGCGCAGCTCCATGCGTTCCCGATCGCTCTCCGCGATTCACGCCTAAGGCTCGTCTTCCTCCGACGCGTACGGGGATCCCAGCGGTTCTTGTGACCGAAAGGCGAAAGAACTGCGTCCATCCACGGTCCTGTAACCGACGTGGCGAAGCTCTTCCCTGAACGTTTCAGCACTCCCAACCAACCAAAAAATCGCGTAGACCGCGCCAGCCGCCGTGCTGCTGCTTTGCGTTCTGCGCGATTTTTTATTTCCGCCTAAAAGTCACTTATGAGTCAGGAACTTTTGCAGCACTCGACGGAAGCGGACGCAATGCAGTGCGCGCGGTTGCCGCTCAGCTTTGCGCAGGAACGGCTCTGGTTCCTCCACCAGTTGGAGCCGGGGAGCGCCGGTTACAACGTGCCCGGCGCGGTCCTTCTGCGCGGCGCGCTCGATGTGCAGCGCCTGGAGCAGGCGCTGAATGTCGTCATC
Source organism: Acidobacteriota bacterium (assembly GCA_019242175.1). Taxonomy (GTDB): domain Bacteria; phylum Acidobacteriota; class Thermoanaerobaculia; order Gp7-AA8; family Gp7-AA8; genus JAFAVZ01. The sequence goes on along the minus strand of JAFAVZ010000240.1, from coordinate 6,893 downwards.
GCGCGGCACGAGAATCTGCGCACGCTGTTTTCCAGCGATGAGGGGCAGCCGTACCAGCAGATTCTCGACCGCGTCGATTTCCAGCTGGAGCGCGTCGACCTCAGCGATCGTGAAGCGCGCGAGGAAGAGGCGAAGGCGCTCTGCCGCGCCGACGCCGCGAAGCCGTTCGATCTCGCCCGCGGGCCGTTGCTCCGCGGGAAGGTGATCCGGCTCGCCGAACATGAGCACGTCCTCATGCTCAACATGCATCACATCATCAGCGACGGCTGGTCGATCGGCGTACTGCTCAAAGAGCTGCGCGTGATCCTCGACGCCTATCGCCAGGGCCGCGAGCCGCAATTGCCCGCGTTGCCGATTCAATACGCCGATTACGCCGTATGGCAGCGTCAGTGGCTGGAAGAGGAAGGCGTTCTCGCCCAACAGCTGGCTTATTGGCAGACGAAACTCGCCGATGCGCCGGAAAGCCTCGACCTCGCGTTCGATTTTCCGCGTCCGGATGTACCTGCGCACAGTGGCGGCAGTCATTCGTTCGCCATCGACGTGGCATTGACTGCGCAGTTCAAGCGGATGGCCGAACAGAACGGCGCGACGTTGTTCATGGCGCTGTTGTCCGTCTTCAAGATCCTGATCCATCGCTATACGGGCCAGGGCGATCTCTGTGTCGGAACCCCGATCGCGAACCGGCAACAGGGGGAGACGGAAGGTCTCATCGGCCTGTTCATCAATACGCTCGCACTGCGGACGCGCGTTGAGCCGACGGACACGTTTGCGACGCTACTGTCACGCGTCAAAGCGACGTGTCTCGAGGCTTATGAGAATCAGGACGCGCCGTTCGAGAAAATCGTCGACGCGTTGCGCCTGCAGCGCAATCTCGCCATCAGCCCGTTGTTCCAGGTCATGCTCGTCCTGCAGAACACGGAGCGGGTGGCGCTCGACGCGTCCATCGAGCCTTATGCGTTCGATGCCGGCGTTCATAAATTCGACCTGACGCTCGATTGCGCCGAATCCATCGACGGGTTGTCCGCGTCGATCCGCTATAGCACGGCGTTGTACGAGCCGCAGACGATCGCGCGCTTCGCCGATCACTTCGTTGCGCTGATCCGCGCCATCCTCGCCTCACCCGCGACGCAACTGCAGCATCTCGACTATCTGAGTGCCGCGGAAAAGCAGCAGTTGCTCGCAGTCTTCAACGGCGAGAACACGGAAGAGAGCAGCCGTTGCCTGCACGACTTCTTCGTCGAGCAGGCAGCGCGTCATGGCGATCGCACTGCCGTGATCTGCGGCGATGAGCGCCTGACGTATCAGCAGCTCGAGGAACGCAGCCGCGCGCTCGCGCTCGTCCTGCTATCGCAAGGCATCGGGCCGGACAGCCTCGTCGGCCTCTGCGTCGAACGCTCGCTGCACATGGTCGTCGGGCTGCTCGGCATCCTGCGCGCCGGCGGCGCCTACGTTCCGCTGGATCCCGACGATCCGGATGAGCGCATCGCCTACAAGGTGAGTGATAGCCGCGCGGCGGTCGTCTTGACGCAATCCTCATTGAAGGATCGACTGCGCGCGCTGATCCCCGAGGAGACGCAGGTCGTCGCCCTCGACGTCGATTGGCCGGAGATCGCCGCACAGGCGGAAGCCCTGAACGCACCGCTGACGCACGCCGTCGCGCAGCATAACCTCGCCTACGTCATCTACACCTCCGGCTCGACCGGGCAGCCGAAGGGCGTGATGGTCGAGCACCGCCAGGTTGTCCGTTATGCGACGTCCGTCCAGGAGCGGCTCGAGGTCCCCGCGGGCTCTTCGTTTGCGCTGGTCTCGACGTTCGCCGCCGATCTCGGCAACACCGTCCTGTTCCCTTCGCTCATGAGCGGCGGAACGCTGCACGTGCTGACCGGCGAAGTCGCGACCGATCCGCGCGCGTATGCAGCGTATTGCCGCGACCACCGCATCGATTGCATGAAGATCACCCCCTCGCATTTGCAGGCGTTGGTCGGCGATCGCAACGATGCGTACCTGATTCCCGCACACACGCTGGTCTTCGGCGGCGAGCTGCTGTCGCCGTCCGTCGTGCGGTGGGTGCACCAGCTCCAGCCTGCGTGCCGCGTTTTCAATCACTATGGCCCGACGGAATGCACCGTCGGCGTGCTCTCCGGCCTGGCTGTCTCGCTGCGCCGCCGTTCCGTCCCGCTCGGCGCGCCGCTCGTCGGCACGCGCATCTACGTCGTCGATCCCCAGGGCCAGCCGGTACCGGTCGGCGTCCCGGGCGAGCTGCTCATCGGCGGCGCGCAAGTCACGCGCGGCTATCTCAACCGCCCCGAGCTGACCGCCGAGCGTTTCGTGGCCGATCGTTTCAGCACCGTCCCGGGAGCGCGCGTTTACAAGACCGGCGACACGGCCCGTTGGTGCCCCGACGGCACGATCGAATACCTCGGCCGCAACGACTTCCAGGTGAAGATCCGCGGCTTCCGCGTCGAGCCGGGCGAGATCGAAGCGCAGCTCGTGAAGCACGCCGCGGTCAAAGAAGCGCTCGTGCTCGCGCGCGAGGACGAGCCGGGCGACAAGCGCCTGATCGCGTACGTGACGCTGACCGCAGCCGCCACCGTGAACGAGCTTCGCGCGCACCTCCAGGCCCGCGTGTCCCAGGCGATGGTGCCGTCGGCCTTCGTGATCCTCGAGGCGATGCCGCTCACGCCGAACGGCAAAGTCGACCGCAAGGCGCTCCCGCGCCCCGAAGCGCAGCCGAGCGCGGGCGACACGTACGAGCCTCCCCAGGGAGCCGTCGAAGAGAGGCTGAGCGCGATCTGGCAAGACCTCCTCGGCGTCGCCCGCGTGGGACGCACCGACAACTTCTTCGAGCTCGGGGGCCACTCGCTGCTCGCCACCCGCCTGATGTCGAAGATCCGCACCGGCCTCGGCGTCGACCTTCCGCTCCGCGCGCTCTTCGAAGGCAGCACCGTCGCGCAGCTGGCTGCTTCGATCGCGAAAGGGGAGAAGAGCGACATCCCAGCGATCCCGCGCGCTGATCGCTCGCAATACGACTCGCTCCCGCTGAGCTTCGCGCAGGAACGCCTTTGGTTCCTCAATCAGCTCGCGCCGAACACCGCCGGCTACAACATCTCCCGCGCCGTGAAGATCACCGGCGCGTTCGACGTCGCCCGGATCGAGGCGGCATTCAACGTCGTCATCGCCCGGCACGAGAACCTGCGCACGGTTTTCCCGAGCGTCGACGGCGAGCCGCGGCAACGCATCCTCGAAACGCTCGATTTCCGCGTCCAACACATCGATCTCACCGACCTCCCGGCCAACCTCCGCGAGGTCGAGGCGCGTCGCCTGTGCGAGACGGAGGCGGCGACGCCGTTCGACCTCGCCGCCGGCCCGCTCCTCCGTTGCCTGGTGATCGCCCTCGGCCCGGACGAGCACATCCTGATGATGAACCTGCATCACATCATCAGCGACGGCTGGTCCCATCCCGTGCTGATGCGCGAGCTGCGCGCCGCGATGGCCAACGCGGAGCTGCCGCCGTTGCCCATCCAATACGCGGACTACGGCGTGTGGCAGCGGCAGTGGCTGCAGCAGAGCGGCGTGCTCGAACGCCAGCTCGGCTACTGGCAGCAGAAGCTCGCCGGCGTGCCGGAGCGCGTCGATCTGCCGACCGATTTCCCGCGGCCGAGCGTCCAGACGTACGCCGGCGCGAATCACCGCTTCGCGCTCGACGCGGCGCTCACCGCGCGCCTCCGCCAGCTCGGCGAACGCGAAGGCGCCACGCTTTACATGGTGCTGTTGGCCGCGTTCAAGGCGCTGGTCTATCGCTACACCGAACAGAGCGACTTGTGCGTCGGCAGCCCGATCGCCAACCGCCAGTACGGCGAGACCGAAGCGCTGATCGGGATGTTCGTGAACACGCTGGCGATGCGCAGCCAGGTGGACGGCAGCGACTCGTTCGCCGCGTTGCTCGCAAAGGTCAAGACGACCTGCCTCGAGGCGTACGAGCATCAGGATGCGCCGTTCGAGCGAGTCGTCGACGCGCTGCAGCTTCCGCGCAACCTCGCCACGACGCCGCTCTTTCAGGCGATGCTCGTGCTCCAAAACAACGAGGCGGTCGCCATCGACGGCTCGATGGAGCCGTACCTGCTGGAGACCTGCGTCAGCAAATTCGACCTGACCTGGATCTTCGCCGAGTCCGCAGGCGGACTCACCGGCTTTGTCGAGTACAACACCGACCTCTACAAAGAAGAAACGATCGCCCGGATGACCGGCCACTTCGCCGCCTTGTGCGAAGCGATCACGTCATCGCCCGCCGCGGAGATCGGCCAGCTCGAATACCTCGGCGCGCCGGAAAAGCACGCGTTGCTCCTCGGCTTCAACGACACCGCGGCCGACTATCAAAACGGCATCTGCCTGCACGAGCTGTTCGAAGAGCAGGCCGTGCGCAGCGGAGAAGACCTGGCCATCCTCTGCGGCGACGAGCGGCTGACGTATCGCCAGCTCGATCAGCAGAGCCGCCAGCTCGCGGTCTACCTGCAGTCGCAGGGCGTGGGACCGGACCAGCTGGTCGGCGTCTGCATGGAGCGTTCGCCGAACCTGATCGTCAGCCTCCTCGCGGTTCTTCGCGCCGGCGGCGCGTACGTCCCGCTCGATCCCGACTATCCGACCGATCGCCTCGCGTACATGGTGCGCGACAGCCGCGCCGCGATCGTCCTCACCCAGGAATCGCTGCTCGAAAAGCTCGGCGCGCAGGTCGAAGCAGGCGTGCAGCTCCTCGCCCTCGATCGGCAGTGGCCGCATGCGTCTGGCCGCGTCCTGCAACGCGACGTCCGCCCGCACCACCTCTCCCACATCATCTACACCTCGGGCTCCACGGGGCAGCCGAAAGGCGTCGCGATCGAGCACCACAGCTCTGTCACGCTGGTGCAATGGGGCCTCGAGGTCTACAGCAGCGAGGAGCTGAGCCGCGTGCTCGCCTCGACCTCGATCTGCTTCGACCTCTCCGTCTACGAGATCTTCCTGACGCTCGCCAACGGCGGCACGATCCAACTCGTGCGCAACGCGCTCGCTCTCGCCGACGGAACCTCGCGGGAAGGCATCACGCTGATCAACACCGTTCCTTCGGCCATCGAAGAGCTGGTGCGCCTCGGCGCCGTTCCCACATCCGTCCAGACGATCAACCTCGCCGGCGAGCCGCTGCCCGCGCGCCTCGTCGATCGCATCTACGAGACGACGTCCGCGAAGAAGGTTTACGACCTCTACGGCCCCTCGGAAGATACGACGTATTCGACCTACACGCTGCGGACGCCGAAAGGCCCGCAGACGATCGGCCGTCCGCTCGCGCGCACGAAGGTCTACATCCTCGACCGCCGCGGCCGGCTCCAGCCGATCGGCGTGCCCGGCGAATTGCACATCGCCGGCGACGGCCTGGCCCGCGGCTATCTCTATCGCCCGGAGCTGACCGAGCAGAAGTTCATCCCGAATCCGTTCGAGCCCGGCACCCGGATGTACAAGACCGGCGATCTCGCCCGGTGGACGGACGCCGGCACGCTCCAATACCTCGGCCGCATCGACACGCAGGTCAAAGTCCGCGGCTTCCGCATCGAGATGGGCGAGATCGAGGCGCGCCTCGGCCAGCACGACGACATCCAGGACGCCGCGGTCATCGCGCAGGGCGAGGGGGCGGAGAAGCAGCTCATCGCTTTCTATCGCGCCAAAGAGACGACGGCGAACGTCGTCATCGAGCTGCCCGCCGAAGAGCTGCGCGATCATCTGCTGCGCACGTTGCCCGCCTACATGGTGCCGGCGGCGTTCGTCAGCCTCGGCGCGATTCCGCTCAGTCCCAACGGCAAAGTCGATCGCCGCGCGCTCGCGCGCATCGACGTCACGGCCACCGCGAGCAACGCGTATGCGGCGCCGCGCAACGAGACCGAAACCGAGCTCGCCGCGCTCTGGGCCGAAGTGCTCAACGTCGGCGCGGACAAGATCGGCATCCACGATGATTTCTTCGAACGCGGCGGCCACTCGCTGCTCGCGACGCGGCTGATCGCGAAGATCCGCTCGTGGTTCGGCGTCGACCTGCCGCTCAAGGCCCTGTTCGAGAGCGGCACCGTCGCGCAGCTGGCGAACCGGATCGCGCAGGAGGAAGACCGTCCGGCGCCCGCCATCGTGCCCGCCGACCGGACAAAGATCCGCCGCCTGCCGCTCAGCTATGCGCAGGAACGCCTCTGGTTCCTCGATCAGCTCGCGCCGAACAATGCCGCGTACAACATCCCCACGGCGATGCGCATCCGCCGCGGCCTCGATCTCGACAAAGTGGAGGCGGCCTTCCAGTACGTCATCGCGCGGCACGAGATGCTTCGCACCATCTTCCCGAGTGATGAAGGGCTGCCGCAGCAGAAGGTCCTCGACTCCATCGACTGCAAGCTGCGCCGCATCGACCTGCGCGGCCTGGACAGCTCGGCCAGGGATGCCGAGGGGCGGCGGCTTTGTGCGGTGGAGGCGGGGACGCCTTTCGATCTGGCGAAGGGACCGCTGATCCGTGGGACGGCCATCACGCTGGCCGACGATGAATACATCCTGATGCTCACGCTGCATCACATCATCAGCGACGGCTGGTCGCACGGGATCCTCATCCGCGAGCTGGGCATGGTCGTCACTGCGTTCAACGAGGGGCGCGTTCCAGAGCTGCGGCCGTTGCCGATTCAGTACGCCGACTACAGCGTGTGGCAGCGGCGTTTGCTGGAGGAGGAAGGCGTCCTCGATCGGCAGCTGGCGTATTGGAAGCAGAAGCTCGCCGGCGCTCCGGAAATGCTCGATCTGCCCACCGATTTTCCGCGGCCGAACGCGCAAACGTTCGACGGCTCGCGGCATTTCTTCTCGCTCGACGGGAAGCTGATCGCTCGCCTCAAGAAGAT